>CAMRBW010000001.1 GCA_947040555.1 uncultured Oceanospirillales bacterium
CCGGAAGAATAATACTGATCAATTTTTCAGTTTTTATATCGAACAATTATTTCATGTATTTTGTAATTTTTGGCTGTCCTATTAATTCTCTCTATTAATTCTCTGTCCTATAAAGAGCGGGAATTACTGGTCCTATTAATTCTCCGTCCTCTCCTATTAATTCTCTGTCCTATTAATCCCCTATTAATTCCTCGCTGTCCTATTAATTCCTAGTCCTATTAATTCCTATAATTCTATTAAGACTGAAATTTTCTCCGAAGATGGCTTGTTGGACCGGAAGCTGGCCATTGGGTAAAACCACTTTTATGCTAAACACCGCCGTGGAGTGTGTCAGGAATACCTTCAGGAATGATGTTTATATGTTGTTCAATTTTTCTCAGGATAGTATTTTTATCACATGCTGCTCTCGATGAAAAAGAAGCTGAAGAGTTTAACCCCAATTCCGGAGATGCTGCAGTGCCAAGCATAGCATCTAAAAATGGCTCATTATCATCAACCAGCGGGAAACATGTGGTTACTTGAGCGGCATTTATCATTTCCCCTAAATTTTTACGCGTCAAGAAGGGTGTCATATCTTTTTCATTTCCATTCGCTACAGCTACCGCTGTAAAATTTTTTGAATACATAGTTACTCTATAGTCCCCATTCTCTTCTGTTAGCCATAACCTGACTGGCCAGTCACTGTCTGGCAAATTTGTAAGACCTTTATGAGAAGCAGGGCGATGATGACCTAAAATAATTTGAAATTCATGGTTACCACCAATTACAGGATTAAACCATAATTTATCCCATTTGTTCTCTATTTTTTTTGAGAGAAATAGAGCAACCATACGGCCATTTTTTTTAATTTTTTTTAATTCTCGTTTTGTTGGATATATTATCCACTCTGGGTCTGTGTTTGAAAGAGAACGGATACCCTCACTCAAAAATATAGTTCCTTCTTCATCTACATGAAAAATTTCACACCTATCATCCTCATCTTTATCTTCATGCCATGACCATGAAGCGTGGGAAAATACGGGGGTTAATAAAAAAGCGTATAAAATACAGAAAAATAATTTTAGCTTCATATTTTTTATCCTAAAAAATTGATCTTATGAGACAGAGTGATTTCTATTCCGTACTTTTTGACAAATCCACACAAAAAAATTCCGTAACAATTTGATAAATTATAAATACTCCTAACTTTTATGTTATTCATAGACAAACCGGTTTGGTCAAAACAACTCCGCGCCGCAAATACCTATTGCATTTGTGGTGTTTACAACAGGCGTTGAACGAAATAGGAATGAAGAACAGCACGAGTGAATCGTGCTGTCTTTTTTTAGAGCATTTAGAGAGCCGACGGTCATGTTTCAGAGCTGTTGATCAGGTATGTTGCTCGCTTTTTCCAGGTATGTCTTGACGATGTGGGATTTCTCCAGTGAACATTTTTGGCCCTAAAGGGCTGCGGAGGAAAATTACACTTATTGCTTGAGTCCATTGTTTGATTCTCTTCTGATAACAGTAAGCATAAATTTCTCCTGTTTAAATAGATATTTAGTATTCATTTAGACATGAGGAATTGTAAAAGGTTCTAAAAAACCTACCCATAGTGTCAGGATGTGTCAAACACCGAGAACCTGCCACCAGATCATGCCTGTAGTCATAAAGATGACTGAGCCGGCACCAGCAATGACCAGCCCAATTTTCATCCACTCGTTGCTGGTGTGGTAACCGTAGCCCATCAGTAGTGAGTTGCGGACATGACTGTAGGCTGTCAGGTTGCTGGCAACGCAACCTATGCCGGCCACGGAGAGCAGAGCTATCATTGGAGAGATACCGAGTATCACCAGAGTCTGGAGAATGATCGGAGTAACAGCAATGATTCGGGCTGTTGCTGACGCGAAGAAATAAGCAGTGCACATGTAAAAGGCCATCATCATGCTCAGAGTGATGATGGGCTGGGAATCACCCGCGCCCGCAGAGATTATTGAGGCAACATTGTTGCCAACCCAGTCAATAAAACCGAAAATCTGTAGCTGTTTGGCCATGCCGACAAAAATACCCAACCAGATCAGTGTATCCCAGGCTCCCTTCTCGGTTTTGACGTCTTCCCAGTTCAATACACCGGTCAATAGTAACAGGGAAAGCCCCGTTATTGCCGCTGTTGTGGTGTGTATACCAAGCGTTTGACCACCCACCCACATGACCAGCAGAGCGATAAAGACCAACAGCAATTTACTTTCAGCCATCGTCAATGGCCCTATTTTATCGAGCTCTTGTTGTGCGAACTGCTTTGCCTCCGGCGTTGCTCGTGTCTGTGGGCCAATCACCTTGTACAGTATGTAGGGGATGGTCAGCAGCAGGAACAGAGCGGGGAGCAGCAGATATTGCAGCCAGTTGGAAAAACTTAGCTCAATACCGAGTACTGTGGCACTAATGCCGAGCAGGGCAATATTGGCACCTGCGCCGGTCATGCAGCCGATTGAGGAGGCATCATTCATAGCGCTGGTCGACGAGATAAAATACTGCCCGAGTTTACGATCCTTGCTATTGATAACTTTGGCAAGGGCGTCAGCAATGGGAGAAATAATGGCTGCTCTGGCAGCATTGCTGGGGGTTATGGGGGAGATAAAGAAGTCAGCGACACCCAGACAATAGGCCACATGCAGGGTGGATTTGCCAAATTTGCCAAGCAATAGCAGTGCGATTCTGCGCCCCAGACCTGTTTTTGAAAAGGAGCGGGCAATCAGAAACGCAATCACAATCATCCATATCACCAGATTGTTCAGGGCGCTCAGCGGAACCCCGATGGCCTCAGCAGCGCTCTCTTCGCCACCGGCACGTAACAAAGCGTAAATGGCCACTCCGGTCAGGGCTATAGCACCCATGGGTAGAGTATTGGTGATGATGGCTGCAATCATGGCGACAAAAATAATCGCAGTGTGAAAAGCCGGAAGAGTCAAACCTTCCGGTGGCTCGATAAACCAGAGGAGGGCGCTGATCCCCACAATAACAAGAAGAGGTATTATTTTCGCCGCTATCAGTTTTTCTTTATCTTCATTTTCCATTACGGTTCACTTTCTATTAGTAAGATTTAGGCTGAAAAGATCCGGAAAGCATCTTTCGGAAGCTCCTAAACATAGCGTTTAATCTGGAAACCGAGAGTTTTTGAGTCATCTGGGCAAGTGAACCCTTGGCTCCCCCCATGTACTTGGGACAACTAAAAACCTGAAAAGTGCCATCAGAGGACTTGGGAATGGATTTTCGGGGGTGGTTTCCGGCGCGCAGGCAGAGGTCGCCGTGGTATTGTGCGGCACCCAGACGCTCAACGCGGTCAGCTTCGTACTTTCATCCAACAACGCCTGACTTTATAAAGCGTCCTTCCCGGAACCGACCCTTGCATTGATCTTCTTCTTTGGCTTTGCGGGCCAGATGCTCATTAAGACAGCGCATAAACCAGCTGATACTCATCAGCCTTTGGCGACACTCAGCCGCAAACTCGACAATCCTCTGCACTTCCGCCTTGGTCAGAGAGCTTCCTGCCAGAAAACGTTGTGCGAGCGGTGGTCATGGGTTTTCCCGTTAAATGGTTGTGCGGGTGCGGGTGCGGGGAATTTAGATGAGTGGGAGAGGGTGTCAAATTTTGTGGATGTCCTTTTTTTTCCGTCCTTTCTAAACATGCCCGTTCACCAAATGAACCAACCAACATTTTGTGTGAACTGGGCATGGCCGCTAACACTACCAGCCTTAAAATCTCAGAGTTCTTCAGGTAACTTCAGGGTTACAAGGCTGTAACTGTTGAACGTAACAGAGCTTTAGCCTCCTGTCGCACCTTTTCCTTTTGGTGAGCCTTTTCCATATTTACTCCCCGATACGGGAACACCCCAGGGGTCGTCGTCATGCTCTTCAGGCATCATCATGCCTGGTTCCATGGCGCCATTGTCGTAGCATTGGAGCTGCGTGAGGGACCAGCCACGAGCACTCAATGAGCAAGAGGTATCATAACATGTTAGAAAAGCCATGTAGTGCTTGCCGGTTTTCACCTGAGTGGGTTGAGCCGGGCCAACAAAATGCTTGTCATGATGTTGTATCTGGTAAGTTATGTCGATGGACTGACCTTTAACTAACCCGCTCTGTGTTCTGAACACTTTATCAATTGTCGCTTTGGCTTCTACGTTAACATTTGAATTTTTGTCGCACATACAATCGCAATTGCAACCACACTCCAGCCAACTGTGTGACTCTGTGACAAGGATATCGAGTTTTTCAGGTGAGTTTTTTTTGAGCTCCTTATAAACATCCGGGGGCAGTTCTGCCATCAAAAAACCTGAAAAAAGAACTGTAAATAAGCTAGCAACGCCAAATAGGTTGTGAACTTTCATGCTGGTGCTCCACGTCTTCGACTGTCCGTAGCCGACCCTCACAGCAACTCTTCTGCGCTGAAGGATTACAAAAAGATTGCCGACCACGACCACCTAAAAGTAGCTTGTCGTGTGAAAAATTCAAAAAATCTAAAAAGACATCCCTAAGTGAAAAACCGTGGTCAGGTCTCTCACTGTGCATAACTTATGTTGTTCATTGATTCGTTGTGAAGACTACTAATGGGTCTTTCATTATTGTTAGATATCATTGACTTTTAATGATTAGGATGTGGTTTTTTATTTAAATTTTAAACGACAATAGATGTGTAAAAATGAAAGATCTGACCTCGGTTTTTTCCCGGTGTTATGGCCGTCGCAGTTGTTTTTGGCGTAACCAGGATGCTCTTCAAGCTTGTAACCATCACATGCTCAACAGCGTGCTTGAGAAGCTGTCGGCTGAGGTCCGCAAGATCATCTTGGGTTTTGATTTGGCTGGTGAGTTTTTCCAGCAGTGCCTGATCAATGTCCATGCTCGTATACCTTTGTTGTCCAAGGGGCAGTTAAGACGAGCGGTTACACAATTTAAATTACAGTCTCTATTTATGCTGGCAAATTGGTGTGGTTGGGCTCCTGTAAGTGTCCGTACACGACACCCACAGGAGAGGGCGGAAATTAAGCGTTGATACGCTTGTACTTCACGCGGTGCGGGCCGGCAGCGTCGGCGCCCAGACGCTCAACACGGTCAGCTTCATACTCGGTGTAGTTACCTTCAAAGAAGGCCACCCTGGACTCACCTTCGTAGGCCAGAATGTGGGTGGCGACACGGTCCAGGAACCAGCGGTCGTGGGAGATCACCATGGCGCAGCCGGGGAAGGCCAGCAGGGCTTCTTCCAGAGCACGCAGGGTTTCCACGTCCAGGTCGTTGGAAGGTTCGTCAAGCAGCAGAACGTTACCGCCGTGCTTAAGGGTTGCCGCTAACTGTAGACGACCACGCTCACCACCGGAGAGGTCGCCCACACGCTTCTGCTGATCGCCGCCCTTGAAGTTGAAGCGACCGATATAGTTACGGGAAGGCACTTCGTAGTTGTTGATGCGCAGAATGTCCTGACCGTCAGAGATCGCCTCCCATACAGTCTTAGTGTCGTCCAGTTCATCACGAAGCTGCTGAACGTTGGAGATCTTCACGGTGTCACCCAGCTCGATGGAACCGGAATCAGGCTGTTCCTGACCAGTAATCATCTTGAACAGAGTGGACTTACCGGCACCGTTACCACCGATAATACCGACGATGGCACCCTTCGGCACGCTGAAGCTCAGATTATCGATCAGCAGACGGTCGCCAAAACCCTTGGAGATGCCGTTAACTTCGATCACCTTGTCGCCCAGACGGGGGCCGGGTGGAATGTAGAGTTCGTTGGTTTCGTTACGGGCCTGGAAGTCCTGGGACTGCATCTCCTCAAAGCGGGACAGGCGGGCCTTGGACTTGGATTGACGACCCTTGGCGTTGGAACGAGCCCACTCCAGTTCCTGCTGCATCGCTTTGCGGTGAGCATCCTGTTGCTTCTGTTCGGTCGCCAGACGGGCTTCCTTTTGTTCCAGCCAGTTACTGTAGTTACCTTCCCAGGGAATACCGTGGCCACGGTCCAGTTCCAGAATCCAGTTGGCAGCGTTATCGAGGAAGTAACGGTCGTGGGTGATCGCCACTACAGTGCCGGGGTATTCGCACAGGAAGCGTTCCAGCCAGCCCACAGACTCTGCATCCAGGTGGTTGGTCGGTTCGTCCAGCAGCAGCATGTCAGGGGCGGACAGCAGCAGACGACAGAGGGCTACACGACGGCGCTCACCGCCGGAGAGGTTAGCGACTTTGGCATCCCATTCGGGCAGACGTAGCGCATCCGCAGCCACATCCAGCTTACGCTCGATATTATGGGCATCTGACGCCTGAATAATATTTTCCAGACGCGCCTGCTCTTTGGCCAGTTTGTCAAAGTCGGCATCGGGATCGGCGTAAGCAGCGTAAACAGCGTCCAGATCTTCCTGGGCTTTCTTGATCTCGCCCAGAGCTTCTTCTACAACTTCACGAACGGTTTTGGCAGGATCCAGCTCTGGTTCCTGGGGCAGGTAGCCCACATTCAGACCAGGCTGAGGGCGGGCTTCACCGTCAATCTCGGTATCAACACCAGCCATGATGCGCAGCAGGGTGGACTTACCGGAACCGTTCAGACCAAGCACACCAATCTTGGCACCCGGGAAAAAGGACAGGGAGATGTCCTTCAGGATCGTGCGCTTGGGGGGCACGATCTTGCTCACGCGATTCATCGTGTAAACATATTGAGCCATAAGGGAATATCTCTCAGGGAAGAAATCGACTTAAACCGCTAAACATACTGAATAGATGGGAATCCAGCAATTATTTTGCATTTTGCTGGCCTGATCTGTACGACGGAAAAGTCCATAATGACTTCAGACAGTTATGGATCACAAGCAGAGCATTTGATTTATCAAAAAATGGGTTCAAAACGCGCTGTGCCGAAGTCAGGCTTTGATTACAATGAATGTCTGCTCTGTTACAACCTCACGGGGGATGAAACATGTTCAAAGGTTACTCTGATATTGCAGGTTACGATCCTGAGTTAAGCGCAGCCATGAAGGCTGAAGCCAGACGACAGGAAGATCATATTGAGCTGATTGCTTCCGAGAACTACACCAGCCCCAGGGTGATGGAAGCCCAGGGCAGTGTACTCACCAATAAATATGCAGAAGGCTACCCCGGCAAGCGTTACTACGGCGGTTGTGAGCATGTGGATGTGGTCGAACAGCTGGCCATTGATCGTGCCAAGCAGTTGTTCAATGCCAACTATGCCAACGTGCAACCCCATTCAGGCTCTCAGGCCAACGCTGCCGTCTATATGGCGCTCTGCCAGCCAGGCGACACTGTTCTCGGTATGAGTCTCGCCCACGGCGGTCACCTGACCCACGGTGCCAAAGTCAGCTTTTCTGGCCGCATCTATAACGCTGTTCAGTACGGTCTGCATCCGAAAACCGGTGAGATTGATTACGCCGAAGTCGAGCGCCTGGCAGAAGAACACAAACCGAAGATGATTATCGCCGGCTTTTCCGCTTATTCCCGCATTGTCGATTGGCAGCGTTTCCGCACGATTGCCGATAAAGTCGGTGCTTACTTGTTTGTAGATATGGCTCATATCGCCGGTTTGGTGGCAGCAGGTGTCTATCCCAGCCCGGTTCCGTTTGCCGATGTTTGTACGACAACGACCCACAAAACCCTGGCCGGCCCTCGTGGTGGTTTAATCGTTTCTGCTTCTACCGATAAAGATCTGCATAAACGACTGAACTTCGGCATTTTCCCCGAGAGCCAGGGCGGCCCTATGTGCCATATTATTGCTGCCAAGGCGGTCTGCTTTAAGGAAGCTCTGGACGATGGCTGGAAAATTTACCAGCAGCAGGTGGTGGAGAATGCCCGTGCCATGGCCAGCACGTTGATTGAGCGTGGCATCAATGTTGTATCTGGCGGAACGGATGATCATCTGTTTCTGGTCGATCTGATCGATAAAGAGTATTCCGGTAAGGATGCAGAAGAGGCTTTGGGCAGAGCCAATATTACCGTCAACAAAAATGCGGTGCCTAATGATCCTCGCTCGCCTTTTATTACCAGTGGCTTGCGCATCGGTTCTCCCGCCATTACTCGACGAGGCTTTACCGCAGAAGATGGTGTTAGTTTGGCTGACTGGATTGTTAATGTGCTGGATAGTATCGGTACCGATCAGCACGAAGCGGTTTTGAGTGAGACAAAAGAGAAAGTACTGGCCATTTGCAAGCGTCTGCCTGTTTACGCCTGACACGTATAAAGGAATGCAGGTGGCATAACGAAAACTTTGCCATGCGATGATGAGACGCACAGGCTCCTCTCAACAGGGAGCCTTTTTGTTTTTTGAAAAGGAGGCACAGCAGGCTCCGAGCATAGTCTACCCTCTTAGCTTCGTCATCTGGCCAGAGTATTTGTTCCGCATGAGTGTAAGCATTAGTGTCGGGAAAAGTGCTGGTTTCTGGCTGGTTCTCAGGGTGTTTTTTTCATGTGTGGTGATAATGCACTGCCAGACAGTTGCGGCGATAGAAAAATGGTTCGTTGTGATATTGGAGAAGAAAAGCATTCCCAAATCTATCAATTACATAAAGGAAAAATCCCTGAAAAAGCAGGAATGGAAATCTGTAAGTATTTATGAGGTCGGCTCTAAAAGTAATAGTAATTACGATTATTTGTTGATCGGTCATGCCATGGATAATATTTTTGATCAAAACGTGAGTTTTCAGGAAATCCAGAATCAGCTCTCCCAACATGAGCGTACAATTCTTTTAAGAAGGGCTCCTGACAAGAAGACGACGTATATGGGCTGGCTCTGCTGAAAAACTTTTTAAAGCTATGCTCACCGGCGAACAGCTCATCCACCCTCTCCCCCCTGACGATGCCAACAGATGTGGTGTCGAGATATCAGAGGAGAAACCTGATATTATTTATAGGTTTCATAATAAAAAAAATTCCTCCTATACGATGACGAAAAAAACCGTAACTGCCCAAAATTTACAGAAAAGTCTGGTGTCGTCTTTCTCACAGCTCAATATTTCTGAGGGTAATGATTCCAAAAACGCAGATGCGGCAGTATAAAATGAGCAGTCACAAGAAACCTTATATGCGGATAGGTACTCAGATTCTTTTGCCGAAGAGGAGAGTGAATGCGGGAAAATTTTGTTAGGAGACCAGGAGTTTACTGATTCTGGTTTTGGTTCTACTTCTGCCTCTGCCTCTGCCTCTGGTTCTGATATTGATTCTTGCACTGGTACTGACGCTGAGGGGTCTTGTTACCAAAGAAAACTCGATTCAGCCACCACGAGTCATCAAACTGTTTCGTCTTCTAAAGCCCCTTTCCGCAGGGACATGCCTGTGAGGCGTCAGTCCTTCGTGAAAGCAATCAAAAATGGTAGCATTGCTATGTACGAGACGTGCCTCTGCTCCCAACCTTCCAAGGAACCTTTCAAGGGGCAGCCAAAGGATAAGATTACTTTCTCCCGATTAGATCTCCGTAGACAAGCTATCAGACTCCGCCGCAAGGATAGTAAAGCAAGCAATCCGCAGAAGAGGCACTAGGGCTGCCCCATCCAACAGCGTTCTGAAGGCATCAAGAATCACACAGCCTTTGAGATAACCGGTACGCCAAACACATCAAAGTAAAGGTGGGTGGTAACCCCCAAGCCTCCGGAATCACCGAGGCATCGCACACATAGAGATTGGGAATTCGGGTTTCCAGATCACTGTTGACGACTGTGCCGATGGCGGCACTGCCCCCCTGATGAGCGGCAAAGTGATGGGTTTGATAGATATGGCGGGCTCCGGCTGCACTAAGGATGGTTTTGGCAATATCGACGCCTTTGTCCAGCCTTGCCTTGTCTTCTCCCGCCAGCGTCTTGTTGACCCAGCGTGAAGATATGCGACCACCCGGAAGATCCTTGGCTTTGACCATAATAGTCAGAGTTTTATTCACACTTGGCAGGCGATGGAAGCGCCCGACCTGGGTGGTAAAAAGATGGAAGAAGGGTTTTGGCAGGGCCAGATCAGAGAGGATAATACCCTCTTCCGGCAGATGCACCCCTGCCGCCATCGGTACTTCGCCATGGTCGAAGCGTTCGTCAACGGCACCCATAACGGCCACGACCGGGTCGATAAAAAATGCCTTCCCCGCCTCTTCTATACCGCTACTCTGCAGGATCTGTGCTGAGCCAATACCGCCAGCAGATAACACAATACGTGGCGCTCTGGCTATGCAGATCTTGCCCTGATGTTGGTATTCAACACCCGTCGCCTGTCCGTTTTCGACGATAACTTTGCTGACTTTGGCATGGGTGAGCAGTTCGCAGCCATTTTGGAGAGCATGGTCAAGAAAGTCTCTGGCTGTCCATTTGGCAGAGTAAGGGCAGCCGTAGCTACACAGATGGCAGTTTGCCCGGCACCGGTTTGGGTCGATGAGTTTGTCCAGCTTGCCCCAGTCGACACCGGCCTGTTTGGCTCCTTGCCAGATACGTTTAGCTCGGGGACCAATGAGATCATCCGGAAGCGGCCCGTAAGGGAGGATCTGTTTGATTTGCTCTGCCTGTGGGCGCAGGTCGATGCCGTAACGATCAAACATCTCAAACGGAGGCAGCATGGCCGTGGCATAGTTGATGGTGGTACCGCCGCCCGTGGTGATTCCTCGAATCAACAGGGAGAGGTCACTGTTGATAAAGGCACTTTTTCCAGGAATGGCGGCAATGCCGGCCATCTGAGCAAAAGACCCTTTTAGCGGCGCATCGCCTCCCCACTCAAGGACGAGGATTTTTTGCTTCTGACGACTGAGTTCGCGTGCAAGAGTGGCGCCAGCCGGACCGCTGCCAACGACGATGGCATCGTAGTCAGTATTTGTGTATGAAAACATCTCAGGTAGGCCGGGAAAAGAAACCGTTAATATAATCTATAGAGGTTATAAAGAGGAGGCGTTGTTCATTCTGACTGGGGGCGAATCTTGGCCAGTACTTTTTTCCAGCCATCTTCGCCATAAGCGACATCGCCCATCTTAAAGCGCACCAACACTTGTAAATCATCCCTCTCTTCCACGGTACGAATATCGCTGGCCGCGTTATCCAGTACATGTTCATGGCCATCGTTATCTTTGTAGAGCGTGACAAGGTGACCTTCGCCATTCAACTTGCCGTAGGCCAGCGTTAATTGATCTTCGTTTACTCCACGCTTGAGCAGGATCTCGTACTTTAACAGAGCAAAATCTTCGCAATCCCCCGTCTTGCTCTGTTTCATTTCGGCCGGGGTCTGCCAGTAGTCGGTCGTCTGAAACTGCTGGGAGTCCAGAGCATACCGGTAGTTCTTGTTCACCAGATTGTTGACCATGAAGACCTGATCGGAAACAGGCCGTGCTTTTTGAGACTTCTGTCCTGTCTTGCTGATAGATGAAGGTGCAGACTCGGCCGGTGGCTCCTGATCTTTTCCCAGATGATGAGAAAATTCATCAGAGTGCCGACGGACTACCGATTTTCTATTTTGTAGCGCTTCTGCTGGAGCATTTGCATTAACCCGGTTGACTTGTGATCCCTGTCCGGATGTTCTTGGTGTGTTTGGCATATATTGTGATCTGTCGAGATTTCAGTTTTAAGCCTAGCAGCTGACTGAGGCCGACCGGGCATACCGTTGCTGTAACGGTATTCGAGCGCGAAGGTTGTGGTGGCAAGTCCGTATTCTTGCAAGAGTGACGTTGTCTGCTACTGCAACCTCTGTGGATTTCTTATCTTTATGTTTTTTGTAAGTATTTTTTGCCCTTTTTAAGGAGAAGAACGAGTCTGAAAACGCCTTGATACTTGTTTTTCATACCTTTCGGGGTACTATTTCGATGAGTACTGTCCCGACAGGTATTATCCAATGAGTAAGAGTGGCTTAAACAGCGATTATGCATTGTCCTTTTTGTAACGCAGAAGACACCAAGGTTATCGACTCCCGATTGGTTGCAGACGGTTGCCAGGTTCGGCGGCGTAGGGAATGCACCTCTTGCGCCGAGCGTTTTACCACTTATGAAGGTGCCGAACTGGTGATGCCCCGGCTGGTCAAGCGGGACGGCTCCCGCGAGCCGTTCGATGAGCAGAAGCTGCGGGCAGGCTTGCTGCGCTCCCTGGAAAAGCGTCCAGTCAGCACTGAGCAGATTGAAGAGGCGCTCAATCGGATCAAACAGCGTCTCAGAGCCACCGGCGAGCGGGAGGTGAAATCCCTGACTGTCGGTGAAGAGGTGATGAACGCTTTGAAAGATCTCGATGAAGTCGCCTATATTCGCTTCGCCTCGGTTTACCGTGAGTTTCAGGATCTCGACCAGTTCCGCGAAGAGATTGAGCGACTGGAGAAAATTCCGCATGGGTCACTGACCAGAGACAAGCAGAATTAAGTTGGTTATCAGGCTCTTGATAACAGGCTCTTGATAACAGGCTCTCGAGAAATAAAGATAGGCAACCAATGTCAGATTCCCCCCCGCTTTCCGAAGCGGATCGTGACTATATGGCTCGGGCTCTCCGTCTGGCTCGCAAGGGCATTTATACCACCATGCCCAACCCCAGCGTGGGCTGTGTTCTGGTGCGTGATGGTCAGATCATTGGTGAAGGTTTTACCAGCCCGGCTGGCGGCCCCCACGGTGAAATCAATGCCCTCAACGTGGCCGGCGATGCTACGGGTGCAACAGCGTATGTGACGCTTGAGCCCTGTGCCCACTATGGCCGGACTCCCCCCTGTGCGGAGGCCTTGGTCAAGGCCGGTATCAGGCGGGTTGTGGCTGCGATGCGCGACCCGAATCCGCGAGTCAATGGTGGCGGTTTCGAAATTCTGGAACGGGCGGGCATTGAAACGGCTTCCGGTTTGATGGCCGATGAAGCGAGAGCAATCAATGCCGGTTTCTTCAAACGTATGGAGCAGGGGTTGCCGCTGGTACGTTGCAAGCTGGCGATGAGTCTGGATGGACGCACGGCTATGGCCTCCGGTGAGTCCCAGTGGATTACCGGCTCGGATGCCCGGGCTGATGTCCAGCAGTGGCGGGCCCGTTCCTGCGCCATTGTTACCGGGGTGGATTCTATTATCCATGATAACTCCTCTCTTACCGTGCGCATCGATGAGTTACATATCGAGAATCCGGAAGCGGCAGCGGAGAAACAACCGTTGCGGGTCGTGGTGGACTCCCGCCTCCGTATTCCTGCAGATGCCAGAATTCTTACCCTGCCGGGTAAAACCATCGTGGCCTGCATTGCTCCTGATGAGCCTAAGGCTCAGGCTCTTGCAGCCCTTGGTGTTGAGATGCTGGTATTGCCGGAGAGTCATGGTCGAGTGGATCTCCGCGCCTTAATGGCTGAATTGGCCCGGCGGGAGTGCAATGATGTGCTGCTGGAAACCGGTGCAACCCTGGCGGGTGCGGCATTAGCTGCAGGTGTTATCGATGAACTTCTGGTTTACATGGCACCAGTGTTGATGGGCAGTGATGCCAGACCGCTTTTTCAGTTACCTTTCACGACTATGGCTGAGAAAGTACAGCTCAAAATTGATGATATCTGCGCTTTTGGGCAGGATTGGCGTATTACTGCAAGGCCAGCAATCCGTGTCCTTTAAACGGGAAGGGGTAGTGTCACATCAGGACTGGTTAATTCACATGGCGGGTTATTCTCTGCAAGATGTTTTTTGGCATGTTCTTCGAGGAATGCCTCCATTGTATTGTTGTCTTTCACCCATTGGGTAAATTCTTTTTGAAAGGCCTGCCAGCCTTTTAATCTTAGCGATAAGAATGCTTTTTTGTTTTCTTCGCTAAAACAAGCGTTATAGCTGCCTTTTTGGAACGATGTATACTTGCTAATGAGTACATAGGCTTTATCCCATATGTGTAAATAGGGGTTATTTGTCCAGAACAACTCAATTTTGTCATGGAGTGCCTCTTTCAAAGAGGGTTTTTTCTTATGTGGAATGGGTATCTTCCCTATAGAAAGACAATCAGAGAAGGAGATATCTCCTGTAGTATGTACCATTGAAGCGATAACATAGAGGAGTGAAATATCGCTATCGGCAATGTATTCATTTTGAAAAGGATTTATGATGAATATGTTTTTATTATTGTTATTGCTGCCTGATATAAACATCGTTTTATCTTTTTGATCTTCATTGTAATGAATAGTAAGGGATATGCCTGTGTTAAGTTGCTTGAGGTCCGTCTCTAATTTTTCTTTTTCTCTCTCATCTAAAATATCAGCGCCAAAAGTTATTGGGGAGATGATGTGAATATCACGGGTGTCCTTTCCTTCAGTTGCGGCTATATACCTGAACATTCCCAAGAAAAAATATTCGCTACCAACACCTGCATATGCATAAATAATAGGATTGTCATTCTGTGGGGAGATGCTTATCTCGGAATTATTAATTTTGTCTTGAAATAAATCTCTTAGCTGTGTGTTTTTGAATGAATTTGGTATTTCCCTGTTGTTGAGATATAGCCTGTTTTTACTTAATCCCAAGCCAAAATCATATATTTTTAAATGCTCCTCATGCGTGATATGTCCTCGATAACCGAGAGAGATCTCAGAGAGCCATTTTTTGAGTGCATTATTACTTTCTTCGGAGTTTTCTTTTTTGGTAGGGCGTTCTGAATTCAACTGTTTATACTCCGAATCAGTAATACATGTTTTATACTCCTCATACGTAAAAGTCTGTACCAGTTTCGACTTATACTTATCAATGTTTTTAGATAATTCTTTTATAAGTTGTGATGGAGCATGAAAAATGAAATCGGCCTCAGAGAGCCATCTTTTGATTGTTTCATTATTTTCTCCTAAGGTTTTTTTTTCGATAATGTGTTCGATAATTTCCCCTTCTCCTGTAATAATTTTCTTGATTCTGTCGAGTTCTTTTTCAGATTCAGCATTGTCTTGGATAATTATTTTTATAACTCGGCCCGGGAAATTTCGTTGAAAAAAATCGGCCGCTTTGCGGGCATGAGCAACATCCCCTAACCCCCTGATAAATGAGTTCCCAAGATACTGGACGGCACAAACGACTATGTCAGCCTTTTTCTTGCTGTCGGGTTTTGGGCTATCCAATCCTTCGGTCAACGCCAATTTTTGGACGCCTCCACTAAGAGTAATGGTTGGGGAGTTAAGCATATACGAGTTCCTCTTTAACTGGTTTTCAAATGACTCTCTGGCACTTCGGCCACTCATTCACAAATAAGTTTCCAGTAACCATCAGAATGTCAGGCGGGATAACATGCTGGCAAACGAGCGGGCAAAATCCACAGACAGATCAGGGCACAGGCGTCAATCTTTTCGGAATGTGGTAGACTCCTGCCCCGGATTTACCCAAGCCTGACAGTTGCGGCACCTGCGATTTATATTGGTTCTTGTATTGATCCCTGGGGAAAATCCATTTTTCGGTTGTCTTTTGTCACAATGGCTGAGAAAGTGCCGCTCGAAATTTATGATATTCACCTCTTCGAACAGGCTCGGCCCACCGTACAGCCGGTTGCGAAGGACGGTCAGGCATGAGGAGTGAGAATGTTCACAGGCATTATTGAAGCTGTAGGCTCTATCCGGCGTATAGAACCCCGTGGTGGCGATGTGCGTCTGCATGTGGCGACCGGAAAGCTTGATCTGACGGATGTCAAACTGGGTGACAGTATTGCCACCAACGGCGTCTGTCTGACGGCGGTCGCCCTGCCCGGTGATGGCTTTGCCGCCGACGTCTCCAAAGAGACCCTGCGCCGCACCGCTCTGGGTGAACTCACCGCCGGCAGCCCGGTAAACCTCGAGAAGGCCATGATGCCAACCTCCCGTTTTGGTGGCCATATCGTGAGTGGTCATGTGGATGGCGTCGGTCGGGTTGTGGATATCTCTCCTTCCGGTCGCTCCCTTATATATCGGGTGGAGGCTCCGGCAGGGCTGGCTCGTTATATTGCCGAAAAGGGCTCCATTACCGTGGATGGCATCAGCCTGACTGTGAATGCGGTTGAATCTTCCATTTTTAGCCTTAATATCGTACCCCACACGGCAGAAGAGACCACGATTACCCATTATCATCCCGGTAGTCGTGTGAATCTGGAAGTGGACATCATCGCCCGTTACCTTGAACGTCTGTTAAATGTGGGTCAGGATGGGCAGCCAAAAGAGGCTGGCTCCCAGGAGGGCGGCCTGACTGAAAGCTTTTTGATGGAGCACGGCTTTTTCAGAGGGCGCTGATGGCATCCGGGGTTTCCGGATATTTCAGAACTTTTTCCAGAACACTTTTCCAGAACACTTTTTCAGAATCCTGCGCAAGAGAAAATTATGCAGCTGAACACTGCCCAAGAGCTGATCGAAGATATTCGTCAGGGCAAGATGGTCATCCTTATGGATGATGAAGATCGCGAGAATGAGGGCGACTTGATCGTGGCTGCCGAAAAGGTCACGCCTGAGATCATCAACTTCATGTGTACCCATGCCCGTGGTCTTATTTGCCTGCCGATGGCGGCTCGGCGGTGTGACTATCTGGGGCTCCCCCAGATGACGGCTCATAACAAAGAGATGTATAGCACCGCCTTTACCGTCTCCATTGAAGCGGCAGAAGGTGTTACAACCGGTATCTCTGCGGCCGATCGTGCCCGCACCGTGCAGGTGGCGATCAACCCTTCGTCCCGTCCGCAGGATATTGTCCAGCCCGGCCATATTTTTCCGCTGCGGGCGATGGATGGTGGTGTACTTCAGCGTGCCGGTCATACCGAAGCTGGTGTCGATCTGGCGCGTCTGGCGGGTCTGGAGCCTGGTGCGGTGATTGTTGAGATCATGAAGGAAGATGGCTCCATGGCTCGTCGTCCGGATCTGGAACTTTTTGCGGAGATTCACGGTCTGAAGATCGGTACTATTGCTGATCTGATCCACTACCGGATTCTCAATGAACAGACCGTCACGCGCCGCAGTGAACGGGAACTGTCGACGGTCTATGGCACATTCCATATGACCGAATACAAAGACAGTGTGACGGATCAGACCCACGTCGCGCTGCGTATGGGGCAGATTAACGCAGATGAGCCTACACTGGTGCGGGTGCATCAGGCGGATATCTTCCGCGATCTGCTGGGAGCCCACAAGGCAAACAGCACCAGCTGGCCGCTGCCGGCGGCGTTGGCGCGTATTGCCAAAGAGGGAACCGGCGTTCTGGTATTGCTGGATGCGGCACAATCCGATGACCTCGGCACCAGTCTGGCGCGTTTCACTGATAAAGAGCGCGTTCATCACAGCACCGGTGCCCGTGTTGGCGTCTACATGACGGTGGGTACAGGCTCCCAGATTCTGCGGGATCAGGGGGTTGGCAAGATGAGACTACTGAGCTCCCCTCTGCATTTCAGCGCCATTTCCGGCTTTGATCTGGAAATTACCGAAAACATCCCCTGCGAACAGCCGGTCTGACCAGACCGACCGTAGTCAGAAGCGGCAGGTGAGTGACAGGTTCGATAGACTGCGAATAACACGGATTATATTCGGGGTGCCAGCCGGTGTTTAATAGGCGGCTGGCGAAGACAAAGTTTCAAGAACAATGAGGATTCGCCATGACAGGCATCAGAACAATTGAAGGAATGATGACTCCCAACGACGGACGTTACGCTATCGTGGTGACACGCTGGAACGCTTACGTTGTTGAGAGTCTGGTCGATGGCGCCGTTGATGCTCTGAAGCGTCACGGTGTGCAGGAAGATCAACTGACCATCATTCGTTGCCCAGGTGCTTTCGAGCTGCCTTTGGTAGTGAAAAAGGCCGCTGCCTCCGGTAGGTATGATGCCATTATCACTCTGGGTGCGGTTATTCGCGGTGGTACACCGCATTTTGAATATGTTGCGGGTGAGAGCGTCAAAGGTATGGCCAGCGTCATGATGGAGCAGGAAATTCCTGTAGCCTTTGGCGTACTCACTGTTGATACAATAGAGCAGGCCATCGAACGGGCCGGTACCAAAATGGGTAACAAGGGCGCAGAAGCGGCCCTGGCTGCCTTTGAAATGGTGAGCCTGCTCAAGAATATGGAGTATTGATTTGAGCGCTCAAAATGTAATTGCGGAATCTTTTTCAGAGCTGCAGGCTGTAGAGCAGCCGTCGGCAACGCCGCAGATGGCAGAGCAGATGGCAGAGCAGAGCAAAAAGGGACGTACCCGCACTCGTCATAAGGCGCGTGAATTGGCTCTGCAGGCGTTGTACCAGTGGCAGGTGGCGGGTGCCTCGATCACCGATATCGAAGCCCAGTTCCGCGCCCGTAACGATATGGAACGCGTTGATGGTGGTTTCTTCCACGAGCTGCTGATCGGCATTGCCCGTCAGGTCAGCCATCTGGATGAGACTATCACCCCGCTGCTGGATCGCGGTTTTCACCAGCTGGATCCGGTCGAGCGTGCAACGCTGCGTCTTGGTTGTTATGAGATGATGGTTCGGACCGATGTTCCTTATCGCGTGGTGATTAACGAAGGCATTGAACTGGCGAAAAAGTACGGTGCCCAGGATTCCCACAAATACATCAACGGTATCCTCGACAAACTGGCGGCCACACTACGACCGCTGGAAGTGAAAGAGTACCGTAGTCATCGCAAGAGCCGTTAAACGATACCATTATCATTCCCGTGAAGGTGGGAATCTACCAGGCAGTGGACTCCCGCCTTCGCGGGAGTGATGATGTTGGTATGGCTTTTGGTACTTCCCGGAACAGACTCTTGAAGGGGATTGCTCATGGATGAATTTTCACTGATTCGCACCATCTTCCAACAGACGCAACTTACGGCTGCCGGTGTCCATGTGGATCTGGGAATAGGCGACGACTGTTCTCTTATCTCGGTGCCGGGTGGCTGCCAGCTGGCCCAGAGTATTGATACTCTGGTCGCTGATGTGCACTTTCCGGCGGATGGCGATCCCTTCATGATCGGTTATCGCTCCCTTGCCGTTAGCGTCAGTGATCTGGCGGCGATGGGGGCGACGCCTCACAGTTTTTTCCTTG
Source organism: uncultured Oceanospirillales bacterium (assembly GCA_947040555.1). Taxonomy (GTDB): domain Bacteria; phylum Pseudomonadota; class Gammaproteobacteria; order Pseudomonadales; family Endozoicomonadaceae; genus Sansalvadorimonas. The sequence goes on from CAMRBW010000001.1 coordinate 18,922, forward strand.
CCCTCTCTCTTCCCGGAAGTGACGCCGTCTGGCTGACCAGCTTTGCCAGTGGGCTTGCCGCTATGGCCAGGAAGGCTGGCATCTCTCTTATCGGTGGCGATACCACCCGTGGCCCTTTGACCATTACTGTCCATGTGCAGGGAACGCTTCCCAAAGGACGCGCCTTGATGCGCAGCGGCGCAAAACCGGGGGATGAAATATACGTCAGTGGAAGCCCTGGTGAAGCGAGTGCAGCACTCCCTTTTATTCTTGGGGAAAAAGCTGTTCACACTGCGAGTGAGCGCAGGTTGACTGAACGTTATTGGCAACCCACCCCTCGTATTGCCCTGGGACAGTGGCTTGTAGAACATGGTGCAACGGCGGCGATTGATGTCTCCGATGGCCTCTCCGGTGATCTCTGCCATATCCTGAGAGCGTCCGGCTGTGGTGCCGAGTTGTTCTCTGATAGTTTGCCGGTGTCTGATGTTCTAAAGGAGGTGTGTGGCGGGCAGGCGCTCAGCAAAGTGCTGGGTGGAGGTGATGACTACGAACTCTGCTTTACCTGGCCGGCCGGTAAAATCATGCCGGCGGATGTTCCGGCTTCCGTGCATCGTATTGGCTTTGTTATCGAGACCGAAACGCTGTTGTTGGATGGTCAACCTTATCGGCCGGAAAGCTACAATCACTTCATTCAGAGGGGCTCTTAGGGCTGTTTTTTTCGTTCCAGTAGTCCAGTGTTTCTAATGCATTTCGCAGGTCTTTATGGCGATGTGCTACAACTTCACGCTTCTTCACCTCCATGGCGGCCGCATTGGTTTTCGTTTTCAATCCTTCCTTTGTTTTGCCCTGAATATTTGCTGGAAAGAAAAAGCCTTGCTTGTTATTTATCATGATGTCGATCATTTCTGTTTTTAACGTCGACAGCGTACGATCTTTGGAAAAATTCCCTCTCTGTGTATAAAAATCGCCGTCTGCTGGCAGGGTGACCACGGTTATTTTGCCTTTTAGATCGTTATGCTCCTGCAATTTTTCCAGGGTATGACTTCAGTATGAGACAGTCGTTTCGCCAGGGCAGGTCCACTGTTGCTGGTTAAAGGTGAGGGATTATCCTGCCCAGAAGCTGCTTTCTGTTTGATGTTTTTCACCAGATCGCGGTGGAATGTGCCCTTCATCGTACTGGTGAACAGGGCGCGGGAAACGCTCTGGAGAAATTGTTTGGCATTGCTGAAAGCAGCGAAGTAAGCGTCTGACTCAGCTTGATTTTCCACTGCTGAGTTCATGCCGTAACAACGGGATGATTTGAATCGGTTTCAGAGGGGTTTTCTGTCTTTCCGGTTTCGTTTGACTGATTGGGTGCTGAACTTTTACTCATCCTGTCCATTCCGTGACCCCTGTTGGTGATAGTTGCAATAACTTCATACATCGTCAGGATGACGGCGACCGGAATAGCTGGAAAGCAACAATCACTTCAGAGAATAGTAAGATCTCCGCCTGACGATGGTATTGTCCTTTCTTTGAGTTTCAGGGAGCACTGGGGTAAGGTTTCTGCTTTTTCCAGAGGACGACTGTGAATAAACCACAACTTTCTAATCCGGTTCACTTGCTGGCTTTTGGTTTTGGCAGCGGCTTGTCGCCCAAAGCGCCCGGAACCGTTGGCACCCTGGCGGCCATTCCGTTCTACCTGATCTTGCGGGAGTTCTCCCTGCCGGTTTATATGGCTATTGTTGCTGTGGCGTCGTTGGTGGGCATCTACCTGTGCGGCAAAACCTCGGAAGATATGGGTGTCCACGACCATGGCGGTATTGTCTGGGATGAATTCTGTGGTTTCTGGATCACCATGCTGGCTGCGCCGGCGGGTTGGCAGTGGATTGTTGTGGGCTTTCTGCTATTCCGTCTGTTTGATATCTGGAAGCCGTGGCCCATCCGTACCATTGACGAGAAGGTACACGGTGGCTTCGGAATTATGCTGGATGATCTAATAGCAGGTACTTACGCACTTATTGTATTGCAGCTACTGGCACAGGTAAAAATACCTTTAACCTTGTAATATCTCATATCGCTTGAGCGCCCCGCTGCTGATACAATGCCCGACCGCGACCAGTTGTTGAGGAGTGTCGAGTGTCAACCGTTTTTGTGGCGGCGTCCAAACTACCTACCCCCCATGGCACATTTGAGATGCACGGGTTTTTGGATGATGCAACAGGTAAGGAGCATGTCGCCCTGGCTATGGGTGATGTTGGCAATGGTGAACCCGTACTTGGGCGGCTTCACTCTGAGTGTCTGACTGGTGATGCCCTGTTCAGTATGCGTTGTGACTGTGGTTATCAGCTGGAAGCAGCAATGAAGGCGATTGCCGAAGAGGGTCGTGGTGTTATTCTCTATTTGCGCCAGGAAGGCCGTGGCATTGGTTTGCTGAACAAAATCCGTGCTTATGAGCTGCAGGATGGCGGTGCCGATACCGTAGAAGCCAATGAAAGACTGGGCTTCGAACCAGACATGCGCAAGTATGATATGTGCGGTGTCATGCTTCGTCATCTGGGCATCAGCAAAATGCGCCTGATGACCAATAATCCCCGTAAAATGAGTGCTATGAAAAATATCGATATTGATATTGTTGAGCGTGTTCCTCTGCAAACCGGTAAAAATCCCCATAACGAGCGTTATCTGCTGACCAAAGTGGGTAAACTCGGCCACCTGTTCAGCAACGCCTGATATTCCAAATGTAAGGTCGGGCTGTTAATGCTGTCCGACTTTGCTTATCAATCTATCGTTAGCGAAAAACCGGACGTTTTGATTCTCTTAATCGTTTCCTTGAATCCAGCGTCAGCCCATTGCCATGACGTTTTCTCTTCATCTGTTTCTTTTGAGAGCAGCTCCACGACGTCAGGCATGATGTGGTTCATTTCACGGATCACTTGCAGAACAATGATGGCACAAACACCCTGAGCGAATGATGATAAGACTGGTTCAAACCCATGCTGCCCTCAAATGGACGAAGGCTTGAGGATAGTCCATTTAAGGTCCGGCGGGGGAGCGCCCCGCCCTGTTTTTTTATCAGTTTTTTCTGTCGACGATATAGATTGCCAGCTCCCTGAGCCGGCGGGTGTGGTCCTTGTTGGTAGTCACTTTATCCAATGCGTTAAGGGCTGTATTGCAAAGGGCTTGGGCCTCCTGTTGAGCGGCCTCCAGCCCTAGCAGGGAGACGTAAGTGTTTTTGCCGAATTCGATATCGGAACCTTGAGGCTTGCCGAGAATCTCGGAACTGGTGGTGACATCGAGAATATCATCCTGAATCTGGAAGGCGAGTCCGATCGCCTCGGCGTATTCACACAGAGCATCAATCTGGTTTTGGCTGGCTCCTGCAGCCAAAGCTCCGAGAGTGCAGGATGCCTGAATCAAGGCACCGGTCTTGAGTTTGTGAAGCTCCTTAAGTTGATCAATAGTCAGCGTCTGACCGGTTGCCTGCATATCCCTCGCTTGCCCTTCAATCATGCCGTTACAACCGGCAGCCTTTGCCAGCGTTATGGATTGCTGCAAGCGCACTTCTGCGGGGAGCTGCTGGTGGTTGGCAATGACTTCAAAAGCACCAATGACTTCAAAAGCAAGAGTAAGCAAGGCATCACCGGCAAGAATGGCGGTCGCTTCATCGAAGGCCTTGTGACAGGTTGGACGACCACGGCGCAGGTCATCATTATCCATGGCGGGAAGGTCATCATGGATCAGAGAATAGGTGTGAATCAGTTCTATGGCGCAGGCGGCGGGCAGGGCTTTTTCAGCCGTGCCGCCCAAGGCTTCACAGGTGGCCAGTACCAGCATTGGACGTACCCGCTTGCCGCCAGCCATCGTTGAATAAGCCATAGCTTCGCGGATGCGCCCGCTGGTGACAGCCGTCTGATCCAGTACGGTGATCAGCCCATCGTTGATCCAGTGTTGGCAGTGATCCAGATATTCGGGGAAGTGCATTAATTATCTTCAGGTTGGTCAAAGTTCTGCAGCGTTGTCTGGCCATCCTGCTCAAGAAGTATACGCACTTTCTGTTCGGCGTCCTGCAAGGCTTTCTGACAGTCACGGGTGAGGCTGATGCCCTTTTCAAAAGCTTTCAGAGCCTGCTCAAGGGGAAGGTCACCGGACTCCAGTTCCCGCACGGTTTTTTCCAGTTCACTCAATGAGTTTTCAAAGGCAAAGCCGGAGTTTGAGTCAGAGCTTGTGTTGGTCGCCATAGGAAGGTTGTGTCCACTTGTGTGCTGGCCGGAAAGTGAACAGTACCCGACAGGAAAAATACCGTCAAATTCCCTTGCAGGCCTGCAGGCCTAGAGGCTTGCAATTTTGCAGGTCTATGAGTCAATCCCTGTTGTTACTTTTATAGCATTTGTTATAACAAACTTCGTGCAGGGGCACTGACCAATGGGTTTACCGCAAGGTCCACGTACACCAGCCGCTCCCAGTACTATTTGAGCACCCAGAAGCAGCAAGAGTCTTTTATCTGTCGCAGCGGCCATCGATATAAGTTTGCCGGTGCCTGTTTTTTCGACCAGATCACTGAACCAGGTGCGATCGGGAGAGGAGATATCCACGACAGCAGTGGCTTCCTCGAAATGCAGGATCATGCTGTGCTTATAAACCTTGGCCTGAGCCAATATCTCCATCCAGAGATTCTCGGCAATACGCTGTTCATCACCATTTTCAGCCTCAATGACAGCCCGGACAGAATACCAAAGCCTATCCTGAATAGATTGGTATTGGGTGATCACGGCGGTCACTCTGGCCGGACTAAATATGGAAAGAGGGTTTGTCGCGTGAATAAGCTTGAAATTTTGCAGGTTCTCCGTTACACGGTCTTCAGTTGTCACTGTGTTATAAGCACGATCCAGCTCACTAAAAAGAGAGGAATCCTCAACCGATTCTGTTGATGTAATCACCGTGAATGAGGGGGTCAACTGGCAGTCATTACAGAGATAGATACGCTGCCAACCCGTTGAGGTTTTCTGAATGAATTGGGGGTACCAGTTATGATCGAACAACTGGAAGCCTTCAGTCTGAGCGCAGTGGCTAAAAACAGGGAGAAAGAATGGGATAATGGTGATAAGCCGGAGCAACATTGAAGAGAATGTTGAAAAAAATAGTGAAAAGTATGATTGGTATATCATGGTAATTTTGCCCTTTGACCTCGCAATCGTTTTTACTGGGGTCATAACATAGTTCAGGATCAGCTTTTGTGCGTCGACCCGAGGTCGACGCTATATCGTTGCTGATTTGTGCCACTGACGATCAGAGTGCAGGCAGAGAGTTCGCCCTGTTTCAGGCTGAGTCGTTTAGTGTTTTCTGTACAGCGCCCAAAACATCAAAAACCCAGAGGCCATCCCATAACAAAAAACAGTGACAGCAGGGCTGTCCAGAAAACGAGAAATACTGCGGCATAGGGCCACATGATGCCAATAAGATCACCCGGAGAAAGATCCGGGCGGTAGCGCCGCATAAACGACAGTACCACTCCGGCATAGGTCATCATTGGCGTCACAATATTTGTGGATGAGTCCGCGACCCGAAAAGCAGCTGACACGATATCCGGAGTCATGGCCGGATTTACCCGATAAAGCATAGGGACAAAAATCGGCCCCAGTAGCATCCACTTGGATGTCAAACCCCCTACGAAGAGATTAATAAACGCCGTTGTTAGAATAAAACCAATCAGCAGACCGACAGGCCATGACTGCAACCCCAGTGCCTGTAACCCTTGCGCACCCAACCAGGTGATCCAGCTACCCAGCCCGCTATGGTTGAGAAGAGAGAGAAAGTTATAACAGAAAAACGTCAGTACGAGGATATAGCCCATGGTGTCCATCTGTTTGGACATCGCCCTGACCACATCCATAGACTTTACGAAGCGTCGGGTTGCCTTGCCGTAAAACAGGCCACATATTCCAAAAGCCAGCGTAATCAACAGAATGACATTGTTCAGCCACGGCACCACCTGCTTGCCGTCCGGCCCTTGAAATGCCGCCAGCGGCCCCTGAATAAGCCAGATAATCAGTACCACCGACAGTAATAGCCCGACCAATGCCCATTTCAGCCCGTCATTGTCGCCAGAAGCCAAAGATATATCGCTGGGAGCTTCCTGTTCTTTCCAGGATTTATCTCGCCATTTGCGCTCTACAATAAAGCGGGTGACCAGCCCGCCACAGAGAGTTAGCAGGAATGTCGAGACTACGATAAACCAGTAATGCATGGTCGCCGGCTGCAAAGGCGTACCGTTAGCGCGGGTAAAAGGCACTCCTTGCTGTTCTGCAAACATGCGGGTATTCATACCGATAATGACGTCTATCGGCGTCGCCGGAATAAGGTTGGCACTAAAACCTGCTGAAACACCGGCGAAAGCTGCCGCCATGCCGATTATCGGGTTTTTTCCGATACCGGCGTACAGCATGCCTGCTAAAGGAACAAGGATGAGATAACCCGCATCACTGGCCAAACTGCTCATAATGCCGAGGAACACCAAGAGCACCGGCAGCCAACGCTCATGAATCTGAAGACCCACTTTTTTTATCAGCGTAGCGAGTAGGCCACTCTCTTCGGCGATACCAATCCCCAGCATGACCACAAGGATCACACCCAGAATTCCACCACCGAAAGCCAGCCAGTTCTGGAGAATCGCATGTTGGAACATCCAGTATATGCCGTCATAGGAGAGCATGTTCTGTATGGTGTGTGTGGTGGGCTCACCACTGGCGGATGGTGCGGAAAAACTCGTACCAGCCAGAAAGCTGGAAATGACCGTGCTGAGTATGTAAAGGACAATAAAAATAACGACAGGATCCGGAATAGCTAACCCAACACGTTCAAACACGGAGCGGGACGACTGACCGGCAGTTTCCGGGATTTCATTGGAAGGCATATCACACCTGTATTACTGCGAAGAGATCACTTCCCAGCCCCACAGTCTAGCACCTGCTATTTTCGGACATAAAAAAACCTGATGCAAAGCATCAGGTTTTTATAAACGAGAATGTTTCAAGGTCGTTGCTAACAGAAATCTCAGGCTGCAGTGAGCAGACCTTTCTGTTTCATTGCCTCAACATCCACTGGCTTGATCAGGAAAGCCATAACGGCAGCGATAGCCAGCATAACAGCAGAGATCGTATAAGCCAGACCGAAGCTGCCCGTTGCATCAAAGATAACACTTGCCATGACCGGACCCATAAAGCCACTCGCACCCCATGCCAGGTACACTACGCCAAAGTTGGAACCGTAGTTCTTGATGCCGTAGTAATCAGCGGTCAGGGATGGGAATACGCTCAGCAGTGCGCCGTAACCGATACCGGCCAGGATAGCACCACCGACGAAGCCTGCCATGGTCGTGTACATTGGGAACAGGATCATATTCAGAGTCTGCAGTGCGATAGCCAGCAGCAGAGTCTGGGTACGACCAATTTTGTCAGACAGCATGCCCATCAGAACACGACCAAGGGTATTGGCGATCGCCAGGATCGATACCAGAGCTGCGGCACTGGCAACACCCTTCTGGGCAGCAATGTTAGCGATGTTACCGATCAGCATCAGACCCGCAGAGGAGGCGAATGCAAAGGCGATCCACATCATGTAGAACTGACGGGTCTTGACCATTTCGCGCCAGGTGAAGTTGTAGGTCGAAGCCTTGGCGGAGTCGGTGTAACCTGCTGGCACTTCCGGCTTGTAGCCCTTTTCTGGCGTTACGATAGTGAATGCCAGAGGAATGCTGATCAGCAGAACGCCGGCACCCAGAACCATAAAGGTATTGTTGATACCGATATTGGTGATCAACGTGCTGCTCAGGGGAGCCAGGTACAGGGGAGCCATACCAAAGCCACCGGCGATCAGACCGTTTACCATCCCCTTTTTGGAAGGGTGGAACCACTTCATGGCGGTTGGGCTCAGGCAGGAATAGGTAAAGCCGATACCAGTGCCCACCAGAATGCCAAAGCTCAGCAGCAGCATCATAGGGGATGTTGCAACGGAGGAGATCAGCAGACCAAGACCGACCATAGCCGCACCGGATACGGCCATAATCCGGGGGCCCATGCGATCCTGCAGGTTGCCGGCAACCAGCATGCCGAGGGCAAAGGTCACTACTGCGATAGTGTAGGGCAGACCTGCCTGAGTGGCAGACCAGCCCATTTCAGTGACCAGTGATTTGCTAATAACGCTCCATGCGTAAAGCACACCTAAGCAGAGGTTAATAAACACCCCTGCTGTCAGGATTTTGAAAGCTCTATTCATTGTGTACTCTATAGACATAATGGATGCGTACCACGATGTTACAACTGTGGTACAGCTGTTGTTGTAGTGTGAGAATTGTGCAGCAACTATATCGACCCGTTAAGTTCTGGGCTGTAAGATTTTTGCACAGCGGCGACAGTACTAACCACTACCCCAAAAAGCAACTCTGTTTAAATAGTCACGTAAAAAAGCGGTTGTCGCAGAAGGGGCTCAGACACGGAATGCTAACAGGGAATAAATCAACTTGCGCGGGAATGACGGCAGGGTATGAAGCGATATTTGTAGCCTTTTGCGATAACCGCAAAAACCCGTGGGACAAGCGAGTCCCACGGGTGAGTTACGGGTCTGTCACTGCTCTTTTGTATCTACTTCCTTATTTTGCAGATTTATCTGAGCCGTAGGCGTATTCACTCAGCTTTTGGTATCCCTTTTTGCCGTAGTGCGTTGCAGTATCATAAACGGCACTTCCCGCTACACTGCCCAGCACTGCCCCCATATAACGCATAGGCAGGATGTTCGACAGAATGGGAACATTAACGGCGTAAGGCAGCAGGGTATGGCCGACCGCACTGCCGATGCTAACGGGCACTGCGCGAGCTGCGCTATGAACAAACTCATGGGCAAAATCGTTTCCTGAGATCTCACCTTTCCAGTACCTATAACCGGACATCATTGACTTCGTTGCCACACCCGCTAGGCCGCCGGCAATGGTTGCATCATATTTTCCTTTCAGCCCCCCCCCAAAAGCGCTGCCGGTCGTGCGCTCAAAGTAACCACGATAATTGGCAACATGAGGAAGTGCCCAATAACTCGCTGTGGAGGTTACAGCCGCCATTGCACCCGTGCGTACGGCACGTTCATGTTGCTGTCCAGATTCCTTATGGCTGTAGTCCCATGGTGCAAGACCGCTATTGTAGTATGTACTGATCATGTCTACACCACGCTGAACAGCATAACCGGTGATCATCCCAGAACTAGCTGCTGTAGCTGTACCCAAGAAAAAGTGACCGGCTCGTTGAACGTAGCCCTTATCGGCTTGCGCTTTTTTAATTTGATCAATAAGTACAGTTTTTTCCTTATCTAGTTCTTCGGTTAAAAAATGTTCATTTATATGTTTTGAATAAAGTTCTTTATTTACTTTGTTTACAGTAGGGGACATTAAAAATTTATTTTTGTTGATTTTATTAACGTCATCAATTTGTTGTTCCACTATGAGTATCTCACCTTTCGATAGAAGATCTCGCCCAACAGTCTGCAACTCAGATGAAGAATTGCTGTCATTTAATAAAACTACGGAGGGATCAACACTATCATGGTTTAATATAGCCACTATGTAATTGTTATTCTTCCCCTCAAGAAACAGATCGTTGAATGAAGCGTTCCCAATTATATTTCGTAGAGTGGTAGCATCATTAGAGTTTTCATATGCCTCGGCAGCGATAAAGCTTTTCAGCCAGGCTATCCAGCCACTCTTGGCGAGTAATCTATGCATTTCATCCCGTTGATCTTTGGGGACGACATAGCGGTTTATAAATTTTGCGTTCTTCTGTAGATCCTGTATCTTATCCAGTGTTTGTTCCAGAGTATTCTCTGTAGTCACGTAATTCGAAGAATTGTTTTCGTACACGCAATGAATTGTGGTGTCAGCGTCATTGCCAATAGTATTATAGGTGATTCTCGGAAGCATTGAGCCACGGGGACGCGGTGCCTGCTCCGTGAAGTAAGTGCGGATTGTATTCTTCAAATATGCCTGCGCATGGTACAGAGAAGTTAGAGAAAATTTACTATGGGGATCGTCGGTGTCTTGCGACGTTTGAGGGGAAAATGACCGTATACTACGTTCCAGTATTTTTAGATCTGTATTCGCAATTGTTTTGGCTGCTTCGGACTCAACGATAGAAGACATTGTTTTGTAATTAACAGCCTGGCTGGCTATATCAATACCGTTTTCATCAGAAAACTTCATCCAATGAGCTGAGGAATAATCGATAGTTTCCGTTACAATGAACCACTCAAACTCATTCACCATCCCGGCACGTTCGAGGAATTTGTGAAAACGCTGAGTTTCCTCATTTATCTGAGCTTCTATCTGCCGGATGGTGTCATCGTCGAAGTCTTTACGTACCTGGTCATTTGTTTTTTCCTCCGCATGCCCACTGTTACCTGGCTCTAGGGCAGGAAGTATTCGATCAGGATCGTTCGAGTACTTACTTTTTATGTTATTAATTTCTAGAATCTTTGCTTCAATAGTGTTGCTTATATTTTTTAGCTCCACGGAAAGAGCATCTCGCTCTTCCTTATAGTCTGGCTCTTTGATTCTGCCGGTTACCTCGTAGCGCATTTTGTTGTCAATCAAGATCTGACCGAGATGCTCCAGAACACCGTCAGAATTATGCCGACGATAAAGCCCAATATCAAAATCACCATTGGCTCGACGGATAATCACAATACAACCAGATTGGGCTATGGCATCTTGGACAGTAAAATCTTTTGTAAAATGTACAAGTCTGAGAATATTCAAGAAGGCTAGGTAAATGTCATCGCTAAATACCCCTTGATTCTCAATATTGTCGGGAACAGGACGACGCTGACCATTAGTAATATCATCTATACTGACGTTCATTTTACGAACGTGTAACTGCCCGTAAATACCGGAGTCGTTGATCGTGTTGATGACACCATCTGAGTGATCATCCGCCAAGACGATCAGTTTATTGGTGCCCTGATCTTCAATACTCACAATACCTTGGAAGTCTTCGGGCACACCCGCTGGAACGTTAAGATGAAGGTGGAGTCCTTCTTCCGCTTGCGTCAGCGAAGCGGTGCTGAACATCTGCTCAGCAGGGGTATTTTTACGAAGAGTTTCCGAGAGCGCCTTCTCCTCAGACACTGCCAAAGGAGGCGCTCCTATCAAATTTTGGAGAAAGTTTGCCTGGACGCCTGTCGCAATAACAAGGCAGAGAGAACTCGCCAGTACTCGTTTTCTCAGAAAGGTATCTGCCACCCTGAATATGATCATAATCTTATTTCGCCTGTTGTGGTCGTTTCGCAGGGAGATAAGTTTTGCTCATAACTGGCGTTCTGCAAGTCAATATGCCTTTTGATTTGTTTTATTTATGTAAGGAATGCAAGGAAGAAGGCGTTACCCGTCGCTCTGGATTTTTACAAAACAGCACAAAGAAAAAATAAGATGGGGTAGGTATAATGCTGGCTCGGTTGAGTGAGGCTTTACGGCAAATTTGGTATTAGGGAGGAATTAAAATTAGTCGTAAAAATCATCTTCCTCAAGCGGTATCCCGGCCAGTGATTTTATCAGCCTCATGGCCCGATCAAGGCTTGAAAAGCGGTCAAGGAATTCACCCTCAGGGGTCAAAACCTCGAAGCGAACTGATGAGACTCCTCCCCGGTCGCCACCTTTCTCAACCCGAATGATTTCATACCCTGCAAGACCCCCCAAGCGCTGGCGTTTTGCTTCTGTCATGGTTTATTCCCTTTTCATATCAATTGGTTATATCTAATAATGCCGGAAAAATATTCAACATAACCCCACAAAATTATGCCTAAAAAAGCCGATAAGAATATCGGCTATGGGGAGGGCAATGTGTCAGTGAGTGCAGGCGGAGCCATGGACGTGACCATGTTCCAGTTCATCTTCTGTGGCATCACGGATATCAATAACCTCTACATCAAAGTGCAGGTTCATCCCCGCCATCTCGTGGTTGGCATCAATGATAACATCATCTCCCTCGATCGCCACGATGGTTACAATGCGCGAGCCAACCATGGTGTCGGCATGAAACTGCTGACCCAGAGAGACCTCGTGGTCACCAAACTGATCACGGGGAACGGGCTGAACCAGGCTTTCATCAAACTCGCCATAGCCTTCGGCTGGCTCAACGCTGACCGAGAGTTTGGCTCCGAGTGGCTGACCGTCCAGAGCATTTTCCAGCCCTTCAACGATAGTTCCCATCCCGTGGATATAAGGCATTGGCTCCTGTCCTTTGGAGCTGTCGATCACTTCACCGTCATCATCCTTCAGGGTGTAGTGGATAAGAACAACCTTGTTGTTTTTAACGGTCTTTCTTGTCGAGACGCTTACAGTCACATCCGTAGCCATGAAGGGGATATTCCTAAGTCAAATTGAACGTCCAGAATAACAGCCTCACCCCAGCTAAGCACATTTTTTCAAACACCAATCCCTCTCTGCCCAGTGAAAGACTATTGACCACAGCCTGACCACAGCCATATTGGCTGTCGGTGTTGCCCTCGCCATCAGTCTCGGTGGCCCCGGAGCCGTGTTCTGGATGTGGATCTCAATCGTAATTAATTTTATTGTGTTGTGTTGTTTACTTCTGCCAGAAACGCTTCATCATTCGCTTCTAACTCATAAGTGCAGTATTCAGACCCTCTCACCAGAGGATGCGTGGCACCAAAAAAATAAGCGACAACATTATGTCGCGTGCGTATTTTACCTATACGTAATGCGGTAATTCACTAGTCTTTTCGTTGGCTGTCACCGGTAATATCCCTGAGAGTCGAGTGATTGACCTGTGCTTACTACTCTTTCCAACCAATAATCCAACCAAAAACGAGCAGCGTATGAGTGAAATAATTTCCACCGTTAATGGTGTGATTTGGGGGGATCTTCTGGTTTATCTCCTGCTGGGTGCGGGCTTGTACTTCACGGTTGCCAGCCGGTTTGTCCAGTTCCGTCGCTTCGGTTTTTCCATAAAAACCATGTTGAACAGTCGCTCCACAAGCGAAGATCATCACATCTCGTCTTTTCAGGCCTTCTGTACCAGTTTGGCAGCCCGCGTTGGCACCGGTAACCTGGCTGGTGTGGCCGTTGCGGTGTACACCGGCGGTCCCGGTGCGGTGTTCTGGATGTGGATGATTGCCCTGCTGGGTATGTCCACAAGCTTTGTAGAGAACTCTCTTGCCCAGATCTACAAATCCAATAACCACGACGGCACCTATTGTGGCGGCCCGGCGTACTACATCGAAAAAGCTCTGGGTATGCGCTGGTTGGGCATTGCCTTCTCCGTCTCTCTGATTGTTGCCTTTGGCTTCGCCTTTAACAGCGTACAGTCCAACTCTATCGCTGCCGCTCTGGCGACCTATAACCTGCCGCCCCTGGGAATTGGTGTGGTTCTGGCCGCCTTGACCGCCATGATCATCTTCGGTGGTATCCGCTCCATCTCCCGCTTTGCCGAGATGGTGGTGCCGGCTATGGCTCTGCTCTACCTGGCCGTCGCCCTTGTGGTAGTGGCAATGAACGTGACGGAACTGCCTGCCGTGTTCGCCCTGATTTTCAAAAGCGCGTTCGGTCTGGAAAGTGCTGTTGGCGGCAGCGCCGGTTATCTGGTTGGTCAGGCGATCCAGCAGGGTGTGACCCGTGGTCTGTTCTCCAATGAAGCGGGTATGGGTAGTGGCCCCAACGCTGCAGCCACAGCAACGCCGGTTCCTCACCATCCGGCCACTCAGGGTCTGTTGGGCATGATTGGTGTGTTTGTGGATACTATCGTGATCTGTACCGCAACCGCGGCCATCATTCTGGTATCCGGCCAGCTTGAACCCGGCAGTGGCGTGACCGGTATCAACCTGACCCAGGCTGCGCTGAGTAGTCAGATTGGCTCCGTCGGTCATCACCTGATTGCCGTGGCCATCTTCCTGTTTGCCTTCACCTCCCTGATCGCAAACTACTACTATGGCGAATCCAACCTGCGTTTTATCTGTGATAAAAAACCGGTAATCATGGCGTTCCGTGTACTGGTGCTGGGCACGGTGGTCTGGGGTGCGGTTGGCGAGCTGCCGCTGGTCTGGGCTTTTGCGGATATGGCCATGGGCATTATGGCGCTGATCAACCTGGGGGCGATTCTCTTTCTGGCCCGCCATGTATTCCCGGTTTTGAAGGATTTTGACGACCAGCTAAACGCAGGTCTTCAGCCCGAATTTAATCGCAAGAAGTTCCCGTTTCTGGATAAAACCATGGATCAGGATGTTTGGGACAATGAAGAGTTGGATAGCTGTCGTAAGCTGGATCAGGGTTACAACTGTATCTGCAGCAACTGCAATCCCAAAGAAGAATGGTCAGACTGTCCTGAGGATCATTCGATGCCATAACAGAAGAAGTAACCCCTGCACATCTCTGTAACCTTCGTGACTGCGCCTCGATTTTGTGGGGTGCAGTCTTTAGAACTCGCCTGGTATTTGAGTCTGGAGAGCTATGGGATGGTCGTTGGATTTTTACACTTTTGTCTTATGCGCTGACAAACATGTAAGTGCACCGGACTGGAAGTTGGCTTGAGAGATTAAACTATATATACGAAGACGTAGCTATCAATGAGCGCAACAATGATGTAGATACGGCCTTCTCAGTAATTGTCGACGAACTTGAAGAGTATAATTCTCATTCAGAAAATCCTGACGAAATGGTTAATATTCCTGCTTGTGAAACACCTTGCAGAAATCGGGAAATATTGGATATTCTTTCTAAAACCTTCCTGCAGTTGCATGCTAAGGGAGCCAACATAATTAATTTTTTTGAAGGAAACAATTTTGCTGGTTCTTCCATATCGAATCTTTTATTGTGGTCGGCAGTCAATAGAGATGATTACCCTGCCCACAGATTAGAAAGCTATCAGAAGTACGAGTTCGACTGCCTGATGTCAGAACACAAAATGCACATGAAGTCCTATAGTTCTGTCGGATTCGACTTGATTTACTACCTGATGACTAAAACGACCAGTGCGATAATCATCAGGTTGGTGCCAGATCTGAAGGATAGAACTAAAAAACATAACTGGAGTTATCATGCTCTGACCGTTGCAGGGATTGATCTTGACAAAGATCAAAGGACACTATGGGTGTCTGACCCTGCTGATACGCCGACAGGGTATGGAGTAGGGCATGACTATCTGGAAGGAAGTGAACTACCTGTAGGACAAAGCTATTACACCCCTCTCAAATTAGAAGATAATGGTCGTACAGTTAAGACGGGCATCTACAAAGGGGCGAAAATTGAATTCATATGTACGTGGGATATAGATGCCCCTTATGCTGTTTTCTTTTATGGTCAATGATTAGATTCAAACAATCATTGCACATAGTAAGTGAAAGTTAGGTGAAAGCCTTATACAGGCGGAATTTTCGTCCAACGTTCCCCCTCTTGGCTGGAGATACATTGTTCCAGCTGTATGTGTGTATCGCATGTGGGCTAAACCTCCGAAACAAACTCAAAGGTATCTCCCAGAAAGTGTGAGCGACTGTACTCGACAGGGGTGTTGTCTGCCAGCAGACCGCGACGCTCCATAACAATAACGGGAATCCCCGCCTCGATATTCAGGTAGTCGGCGTAGCTCTCTTCAAGAGCCACTGCGCGAAGCTTTTGCACGGCCTTGACCGGACGGCAGCCTGCACGAGCCAAAGCTTCGTAAAGGGAGCCTGTGATTTCAAACGGGTTGTCCAGAAAACGACGGGGGACGACTGCATACTCCAGTGCCACCGGTTTTTCGTCCGCCATACGCACCCGGAACATACGCACAACCTCGGCACCGGGTGAGAGCTCCAGTCTGGTTTGCTCTTCACGATTAGCCAGCCCGATGCCTCGCTCAATCCAGAGTGAGTGCGGGTGTTTAGCGACTGACTCAATCACTTCCGAAAAACTGTTGAGACGGTCGAGTTTGTGAACCATTCTTTCCGCAATAAAAGTACCGGCTCCCTGACGTTGAACGAGCATACCTCCTGTAACCAGTTCGCTGATAGCGCGTTTCACGGTGACCCGGGAGACTTTCATGTACTGGGCGATTTCCCGCTCAGCCGGCAGGGCAGAGCCACGTTCCAGTATGCCGCTATCGATAGCCTGCTGGATAAGGCTTTGCAGTTGCAGGTAAAGAGGAGTGGCACTGTCTTTCAGTGAGTCTGGTTCACCGAAGATGCGGGCAACAAGCGTATTTTGAGAGCTACCGCTGGTGCCGACTGTCTGGCTTTCGGACAAGTCCGCAGCATTTATTTCTGCTGAAAGGGCTGTGGGGGCGAAGGTCGTGACCATGGGCTCGTACTACTGCTATTTATAATAAAACGACATCTGACGTATCAGACTTGTCTATTCTGGTTGTCTGTTTCTATCCTCACAGGTTAATGCTGTCAGGCTGGAAAGGATAATACCAATTTAGCGAGTTTTTTCCTCTGTTATACAAAAAACGGCGCAATCAAAGCGTTTTTTTTTGATATTTGTCAATTGGAATGGTGGGAAGTGGGATGGTTTTAGTGCACGAATGCAGCAATATAGGTATTATCCAGCGCACTAAGCCTTACCATGGCCGGAAATCTATGGCCATGTTGTAGACGATTGGAGATGAAGATGACTAAGATTGTAGAAATCCGTGGACGTGAAGTTCTAGACTCTCGTGGTAACCCAACTGTAGAAGCTGACGTGATCCTGGCCAGCGGCCACCTGGGTCGTGCCTGCTCCCCATCCGGCGCCTCCACGGGCTCCCGTGAAGCACTGGAGCTGCGTGATGGCGATGCTTCCCGTTACATGGGCAAAGGTGTTCTGAGAGCCGTTGCTAACATCAACGGCCCTATCCGTGAAGCTTTGATCGGTTTCGATGCCGCTGACCAGCGTGGTCTGGACAGCCTGATGATCGATCTGGACGGCACAGAGAACAAGAACAAGTTCGGTGCTAACGCTATTCTGGCTGTCTCTCTGGCTGCTGCCAAGGCTGCCGCTGCTGCCAAAAACATTCCTCTGTACCAGCACATTGCTGAACTGAACGGCACTGCCGGCCAGTACTCCATGCCTGTTCCGATGATGAACATCATCAACGGTGGTGAGCACGCCGACAACAACGTCGACATCCAGGAGTTCATGATTCAGCCTGTTGGTGCCAAGTCCTTCAGCGAAGCGCTGCGTATGGGTGCGGAAATTTTCCACAGCCTGAAGAGCGTTCTGAGCGCTAAAGGTCTGAACACGGCTGTTGGTGACGAAGGTGGTTTTGCACCTAACCTGTCTTCTAACGCCGAAGCGCTGGTGGTTATCAAGCAGGCTGTTGAGAAAGCTGGCTACGTGCTGGGCACTGACGTCACTCTGGCTCTGGACTGCGCAGCATCCGAGTTCTACGAGAACGGCGAATACAACCTGAAGGGCGAAGGCAAGACCTTCTCCTCCAACGCCTTCTCCGACTACCTGGCTCAGCTGGCTGAAGAATACCCAATCATCTCTATCGAAGATGGTCTGGATGAGTCTGACTGGGACGGTTTCGCCTACCAGACCAAGATCCTGGGCGACAAGATCCAGATCGTTGGCGACGACCTGTTCGTCACCAACACCAAGATCCTGAAGGAAGGTATCGATAAGGGCATCGCCAACTCTATCCTGATCAAGCTGAACCAGATCGGCTCCCTGTCCGAAACTCTGGATGCGATCAAGATGGCGAAAGACGCTGGCTACACGGCGGTTATCTCTCACCGTTCCGGTGAAACCGAAGATTCCACCATCGCTGACTTGGCGGTAGGTACTGCGGCTGGCCAGATCAAGACCGGTTCCCTGTGCCGTACCGACCGCGTATGCAAGTACAACCAGCTGCTGCGCATCGAAGAAGCTCTGGGTGAGAAAGCTGCTTACCGTGGCATGGCTGAGTTCAAATAATCTGAATTTGGCATAACCGCAAAAACCGTCGCATTCTCCGAATGTGGCGGTTTTTCGTATTTGTCGACTGATTGAATAAAAATCAATCTATATACAAGTAGTCGTATGATCAGGGCTTTTTACCACTGTTATGTATCTTGAGTTCATGCGCTTTTTGATTGCCGGATGACGCAAAGGATTTTGTACATGAATTGCACTTATAAGGCTTTGGGTTCGTGTGTATACGCTCGTGTCTTTCCATATGAGTTCGCTTTTTAAAATCTTTACTACAGTATTTACATTGAAAAGGTCTTTCTTTAGCGTGAGTACGCTCGTGTCCTGATCTTTGAGATGCTGAAATAAATATTTTTTCGCATTGTTTGCACTTATAAGGCTTTTCTCCTGTGTGTGTTCGCTCATGTATTTTTTTTTCGGATGATTGACTGTACCGCTTTGTACAGTAACTACATTGGTAATCTTTTTCGGTTACATGAAGTTTTTCATGACGCAATTTCTGACTTTTGATTCTAAACGATTTTGGGCAGTACTGGCATTTGTAATCTCTTTGTTTGGTATGCGTTTTGATGTGTAAGTCTAGTTTTTGGGACTCGCTGAATTTCTTATTGCACATATGGCAGGGGTATGATTTAGGTTCATGTGTGTTTTTGATGTGTATTTTTATATAATTTTCTGAAGCAAAATATTTATCGCATTTCGGGCATTTAAGATCTTTCTGTGCAGTGTGTGTTTTAACGTGACGGTTTCGCGAACCGGGAAATTTAAAAAATTTATCGCACACAGAACACTGGTATTTTGGCTTGCTATTATGTATAGAACGTATGTGCTGTTCTATATAATTAGAAGTCAATACCTTGTTGCAAAAGATGCAGGCAATATAAGAAGAAGGACGCTCGTGTTCTTTCATGAGATGGCTAGAAAGGAGATTCTTCTTAATAGATATGTTGCAGACAGGGCAGACATTATCTTTCTCTCCTCTCTCTACTACACTCTCACAGTCTTTTTTTACATAAGAGTAGTTACTTTCCGTGATATCCTGACGAAGTAAGGTACTTTTTTTATATTTAATTAAAATTTCTTCACCTTTTGAGATTGCTCTTGTTGCTTTCAAAAATACTCCCCAGGCCTCAGGGTTGGGCTCTAGAATTGCGTTATTTTTCTTGAAGTGGTTGATAAAACTGCCGCCGCCAGCTCCTTGTATAGGCTCTTTGATGCCAGCAATGGCGAGATTCGAATTAATGCCACAAAAGTGGGATGTTAGATCTTTGTTTGCTTGAATAAATTTGTTTCGTTCTTGGCCAATATTAGTGTGGACTATCTCTCCATGATACCAAGTAAAAGTTGCGTCTTTTGAAATATTTTTTTCGGTGTAAAGCCCTCGACGAGCAGATTTAATTCCACTTTTTTTCACCACTAAGCCGTTTCCTATAGTCATAAATGTATGCAGTAGAGGATGTCCTTTGCTGAAATAGTTGTATGGGTGACTGGGGTATGCAAAATGTTTTTCCGGGTTATTGGACGCTTTACGATATCGCCGTATTGCTTGTTTTTGACTAAATTCTGGATCGTTTGGTTCTTTTGAAGAGACCCTTTTGTTACATTTTTTGATTGTTGACTTGCCAGTATTAGAATCATGCTGTTGTTGTAATTGTTTCGCATTAATTCTTTGAGATCTCCGTACTGTCATTTATATTTTCCTCTTAGTCGAAGGTTTTGATGTCGTCTATTTGCAATGGACATTTAATATGTAAAGAAGTTCAGTATCACTGCGCTATATTTTGTTTGTTGCCACAACCTGTTTGTTATCACTGCTTGCCGTGGCATCGCTGAGATTCAACTAATCTGAACTAGCGTAACCACAAAAAGCCGTGACATCTGTGGGTGTCACGGCTTTGTTTTATTGTGCTTTCTTGTTTCATTCCCTCGATCTACTTGTTGTTACGCAAATCCTGAATACGATTTTCAAGTATCTTTAATCCGATTATTATGCGCTTTTGTTGATAGGGAATCATGGTTTTGATAATTTTCTCCGTGATTAGCTTCGCCTGCCCCGGCTGCTTGCTGATCATATTCAGCCGACCGGCAAAGCGTCGTCTGAGCTGTATGCGCTGGACAAGTGGTAGAGCCGCTTTAGTTTTGGGGGCGTGTAAATGGTTCCATACCTTTATCAGCTCGCTGACAGTTTTGGTTTTATTCAGGGTTTGGTTGAGCCCTGATTGGGTCAGTGGCAGAGAGGGCTGTTCTTTTTTTGGTGAACGTCCCGGCTTATGGGTAGGAACATCAGGTGCTTGGTTAAGCTGCCTTAACAGATTCTCATCCTGTAGTTTTTCCAGGTTGGCAGGCTCGAAATTGATGACTTTTTGTTTTTGTGGACGTGGCAGCTGAGTTCTGATGGTCGAAGGGGGCATAACTTTGACAGATTGAAAGCTCTGGAGCGGTTTCTGGCTGGTTGAGTATGATTTTTTGAGATTGCCCAGAAAGCGTAATCCCTGCGTGATAAATACTTTTCTGCCTTTGTGGCTGAGGATATTGGCAGTCTTGGAAAGAGCGATGAGTTTGGCGGTTTGGGGGATCCGGAATCTCGATAGGGGATTGGATTTGTCCATTTTTTTATCATCCTGATGAAAGTGGGTGTCCTACTCATAAATGTAAGCCATTTTCCGGAAGACACCGGCGATACATACCGGATGAAAAGGTTGGGTATAGTGATTTGTTGGTATCAGGGTTGATACGAGTCAATAGTTTTTTGTGTACCAATGTAATACCATTTGCGTCGTTTTATAGAAGAACCGCATTGCGGTGATGCTGCAGATCCGAACTACACTGTGGGGTCTGAAAGACTGTATCGGATTGATTCTGCACGAAAAGAATCGATCGGAGTTTTGTATCGGGACCTTTGCCGATTGCGCGGTTCCGGAAATTGACTAACTGGATAGTGAGAGCTCGAAAATGATCCGTATTGCTATTAACGGTTATGGACGTATCGGTCGTAACGTTCTGCGCGCCCTGTACGAGAGTGGCCGTACTAACGAGTTCAAGATCGTTGCCATCAACGATCTGGGCGACGCCAAGATCAACACTCACCTGACCAAGTACGACACCGTTCATGGTCGTTTCAACGCTGAAGTTGAGTGTGGCGAAGGCGCCATGTTCGTAAACGGCGACGAAATCAAGGTTCTGTCCCAGCGTAACCCCGCTGACCTGCCATGGGCTGAGCTGAACGTTGACGTAGTGTTTGAGTGCACCGGTATCTTCCGTTCCAAGGAAAAGTGTCAGTCTCACCTGACCGCTGGCGCCAAGAAAGTGATCATCTCTGCTCCAGGCGAGAAGGACATCGACGGCACCGTGGTATTCGGTGTGAACGAAAGCATCCTGACTGCTGACATGACCGTTATCTCCAACGCGTCTTGCACCACCAACTGTCTGGCACCTATCGCCAAGCCTCTGAACGAAGCTCTGGGCATCGTGTCTGGCGTGATGACTACCATCCACGCTTACACCAACGACCAGGTTCTGACTGACGTATACCATTCTGACCTGTACCGTGCCCGTGCTGCGGCTCTGAACATGATCCCAACCCAGACTGGCGCTGCTGCCGCTGTAGGCCTGGTTGTACCTGAGCTGAAAGGCAAGTTCGACGGTATGGCTGTTCGCGTTCCTACTGCCAACGTTTCTCTGGTTGACCTGAGCTTCATCGCTAACCGTGACACCACGGCTGAAGAAGTGAATGAAATCATTGTTAAGGCGGCGGCTTCCAGCGAAGCTATGAAGACAGTTCTGTCTATCAACACTCAGCCTCTGGTTTCCTCCGACTTCAACCACAGCACCTTCTCCTCCAACTTCGACGCTACTCAGACTCGCGTACAGGGTCGTCTGGTTAAAGTGATGAGCTGGTACGACAACGAGTGGGGCTTCTCCAACCGTATGTTGGACACCGCCAAGGCACTGATGAACGCCTGATTGGTGAGTCACCACTGAATAGAGTGATGATGGGAGGGGAGTAAATGGGATTTCCATTTATCCCCTCTTTTTTTTGTTCCAAGACTGAAATTTTATCCAGGATCCGGTTTTAGACGAGATCAGTCTGGATGAAAAATCTGGAGCTTTAGTTATGTTGAGACGTACAAAGATTGTTGCCACTCTGGGTCCGGCCAGTGAAACCCGTGAAGCACTGGAAAAGCTGATTACTGCCGGTGTAGACGTTGTTCGTATGAACTTCTCTCACGGTGAACCTGAAGAGCATATGGCCCGTGCCGCGCTGGTCCGTGAAATTGCTGCCCAGCAGGGTCGCAACGTGGCTATTCTGGGTGACCTGCAGGGTCCCAAGATCCGTATCGCTCGCTTCAAGGAAGGCAAGGTCAACCTGGTTCCTGGTGAGACCTTTACTCTGGATGCGGATCTGGGGCGTGACGAAGGTACGGCCCAGTCTGTCGGTATCGCTTACAAAAACCTGCCCAACGATTGCAAGATTGGCGACGTACTGTTGCTGGACGATGGTCGTCTGAGTCTGGAAGTGCTGAACATCGACGGCGTACGGCTGCGCTGCAAGGTTCTGACCGGTGGTGCCCTGTCCAACAACAAGGGTATCAACCTGCAGGGTGGCGGTCTGTCCGCTCCTGCCCTGACCGAAAAAGATAAAGAAGACATCAAGACTGCTGCCAAGATGGGCGTAGACTACCTGGCGGTCAGCTTTGTACGTTGCAAGGAAGATCTGACAGAAGCTCGCGAGCTGTTGGAAGCAGCCGGTGGCCACGCGGCCATTCTATCCAAGATCGAGCGTGCTGAAGTCGTTAACGACCTGAACAAGCTGGAAGAAGTTATCCGCGCTTCCGACGCGATCATGGTGGCCCGTGGCGACCTGGGTGTGGAAATCGGTGATGCTGAGCTGGTTGGTGTTCAGAAGTCCATGATCGCTATGGCCCGTCGTCTGAACCGTCCGGTTGTGACTGCGACCCAGATGATGGAATCCATGATCGAAAACTCCCTGCCAACCCGTGCAGAAGTGTTTGACGTGGCTAACGCTGTTCTGGACGGCACCGATGCGGTGATGCTCTCTGCGGAAACTGCAACCGGTCACTGCCCGCACGGTGTTGTGGAAGCGATGAGCCGTATCGCCAAGGCTGCTGAACATGAGCCTGTCGCGACCATCTCCCAGCATCGCATGGATTGCGCTTTTGAGCGTACTGACGAGACCATCGCTATGGCCGCCATGTATGCTGCCAACCACCAGGAAGGCGTGAAGGCGATCATCTGTCTGAGCAAATCTGGCCAGACTGCCCTGTGGATGTCCCGCATTAACTCCGGTCTGCCGATCTTTGCCCTGAGCCGTAAGGAAGAGACGACTCGTCGTCTGGCCCTGTACCGTGGTGTTCACTGTCTGCCCTTCCAGATCAGCAGCGACAGCCCTGAAGTTGAGCTGAAAGCGATCGAGAAGATCATGGAAACCGGCGTTGTTAAAGCCGGCGACAAGGTTATTCTGACTCGCGGCACCAGCCACAGCGATACCAATGTTCTGAAGATTCTGACTGTTTAATACAGCAGTTCGACTCTGATTTAAGAACCCACCGCCATTTTATCTGATGGTTGGTGGGTTTTTTATGAATTGATCAATTTTTATCCTTGGAGTCTGTTTTTTAGTACAGTTTGTTCAGTTTTTCATCTGTAAGCTGAGTAACACTACGGTTTGTTTTTTGGGGCTTATTCATATAAGAAAAACTAGGAATTATGTGTTCGGTAACAACTATTCGTACACTGTCCCATAGCTTCTGTTTTTCCCTTTTTATGAACGTTTTTGTACTTTTCCACAGTTGTGGAAAAAATCCTGTAACACCACCTGAAGTATTAGTCTTATTCATAATCATCGTTTCCTTTTGTGAGTTATCATCTGCGTGCTTTAAATGTACGGGGGAAATGCTCACTTGTCCGTTAGGCATAAGTCTTATAGACGTTTATCGTATGGCAGCCTGTCGGAACCCGCTGCGGAAACTGTAAGCGGATAGTGGGACTTGATTGGATGAAGTGCTGGGTTGTGTTGCGGCATGGACTGCGCTTTTGAGCGTACTGACGAGACCATCGCTATGGCCGCCACGTACGCTGCCAACCATCAGGAAGGCGTGAAGGCGATCATCTGTCTGAGTAAATCTGGCCAGACTGCCCTGTGGATGTCCCGCATTAACTCCGGTCTGCCGATCTTTGCCCTGAGCCGTTAAGGTGAATAGAGCATCGCTGTCCGATAGATTGCGTACAATCCCTGTACGCAATGACAGTTTTTCCGTTTTACTTTGCCAGCGTCGGCTTCAAAAACTGCCCGGTATGTGAGATGTCGATCTCCGCCACCTGCTCCGGTGTACCGGTAGCGATAATCTCACCGCCGCCATCGCCACCTTCTGGCCCCAGATCGATCACCCAGTCTGCGGTTTTAATCACATCGAGATTATGCTCAATAACCAGCACACTGTTGCCGTGGTCGCGCAGGCGGTGCAGAACTGTCAGCAGCAGCTTGATATCCTCAAAATGCAGACCTGTTGTCGGCTCATCGAGGATATAAAAGGTCTTGCCGGTATCGCGCTTGGACAACTCCTTCGCCAGCTTCACCCGCTGGGCTTCACCGCCGGAAAGGGTGGTGGCATTCTGGCCAAGGTGAATATACGACAGCCCCACATCCATCAGGGTTTCCAGCTTGCGTTTGAGGGCGGGGATGGCATCAAAGAACGGCAGCGCCTCCTCGACGGTCATCTCCAATACCTCGTCGATGCCTTTGCCCTTGTACTTCACATCCAGAGTTTCCCGGTTATAACGTTTGCCTTTGCAGATATCACAGGGCACGTAAACATCCGGCAGAAAGTGCATCTCCACCTTGATCACACCATCACCCTGACACGCTTCACAGCGGCCACCCTTTACGTTAAAGCTGAATCGTCCTGGCTTGTAGCCCCGTGAACGGGCTTCCTGAGTGCCGGCAAAGAGTTCCCGAATCGGGGTGAAGATTCCAGTGTAAGTGGCAGGGTTGGAGCGGGGTGTACGACCAATAGGGCTCTGGTCGATATCGATACACTTATCCACATGCTCCAGGCCGGTCAGCTTCTTATAGGGAGCGGCTTTGAGTGTGGTCGCACCGTTCAGTTTTTCGCCCAGAATCGGATAGAGGGTGCTGTTAATCAATGTGGATTTGCCGGAACCGGAGACACCTGTAACACAGGTGAACAGACCCAGCGGTACATCCAGCGTTACATTTTTCAGGTTGTTACCGGTACAGCCGGAGAGGGTGAGCATTCGCTTTTTATCGACAGGAATGCGTTTTTTTGGAATCTCTATACGACGAATGCCGGATAAATACTGACCGGTAACAGAGTTCTCGTTGGCCATCACTTCGGCAGGAGTGCCCGATGCGACAATTTGACCACCATGAATACCTGCCCCAGGACCAATATCCAGCACATAGTCAGCGGAACGAATGGCATCTTCATCGTGTTCTACGACGATGACAGTATTTCCCAGGTCGCGCAGATGGGTGAGGGTTTTTAGCAGGCGATCATTATCACGCTGGTGCAATCCGATAGAAGGTTCGTCAAGGATATACATCACCCCGACCAATCCGGCACCGATCTGGCTGGCGAGACGGATGCGCTGAGCTTCGCCACCGGAGAGGGTGTCGGCACTGCGATCCAGACTCAGATAGTTAAGGCCAACATTACTTAGGAAGCTCAGACGTTCCTGGATCTCCTTGAGAATTTTGGAGGCAATCGTGCCTTTTTGGCCGGTCAGGTGTAGCGCGGCAAAGTGATTGAGTGCGCCATCAACCGGCATACGGGTAATATCGGGAAGTGTTATCTCTTCGATAAAAACGTGGCGTGATTCTTCCCGCAGTCGTGTGCCTTTGCAGCTTGGGCAGGACTGAGTAGCGACATATTTACTCAAATCCTCTCGCACAGATTGCGAGTCGGTATCTTTATAACGTCGTTCAAAGTTGGGGATGATGCCCTCGAAACGGTGTCGTTTTTTATAGATGTCGCCCCGATCGTTGATATAGCTGAAATCGATCATCTCATCGCCAGAGCCATGGAAAATGATCTCCTGATGTTCCGCGGTGAGCTCTTCAAAAGGGGTATCAAGAGAGAAACCGTAATGCTGGCTCAGTGACTTCAACATATGAAAGTAGTAAACGCTGCGTCGATCCCAGCCTCGGATGGCACCTTCGGCCAGAGTGAGTTCTGGATTGTGGATGATACGAGCAGGGTCGAAGAACTGCTTAACCCCAAGACCATCGCAGCCAGGGCAAGCACCGGCAGGGTTGTTGAAAGAGAACATGCGCGGCTCAAGCTCATTGATGCTATAGCCACACTCCGGACAGGCGAAACGCGCAGAGAAGACAATGTCGTCTGCCCCGCTGTCCATAACCCCGCTATCCATAACCCCGCTATCCATAAAGCTTACTGTGGCAAGCCCGTCGGTCAGCTTCAGGGCGGTCTCGAACGATTCCGCCAGCCGCAGCTGCTGATCATCCCGCACCTTGATACGATCGACCACCACCTCGATGGTGTGCTTTTTGTTCTTTTCCAGCGCCGGGGGCGTATCAAGGTCGGTGACGATGCCGTTGATACGCGCCCGGATATAACCCTGGCTTTTCAGCTCGCTGAACGTATGCAGATGTTCTCCCTTGCGGGCCCGAACAATGGGAGCCAGCACCATCACTTTTGAGCCTTCCGGCAGCGCCAGTACCTGATCGACCATCTGGCTGACAGTCTGAGCTGCCAGTGGCTGATGGTGTTTCGGACAGCAGGGTGTGCCGACTCTGGCAAACAGCAGGCGCAGGTAGTCGTAAATTTCGGTAATCGTGCCTACAGTGGAGCGTGGGTTGTGGCTGGTGGATTTCTGCTCAATGGAGATTGCGGGTGACAGACCTTCTATATGGTCGACATCCGGCTTCTCCATCATTGAAAGAAACTGCCGGGCGTAGGTGGAGAGGGATTCCACATAGCGGCGCTGACCTTCCGCGTAGAGCGTATCAAAGGCCAGTGATGACTTTCCTGAGCCAGACAGACCGGTAATCACGATCAGCTTGTCCCGGGGTAGCTCCACATCAATATTTTTAAGATTATGGGTGCGTGCGCCACGAACGGTGATGAAATCCACAAGTTAACTCCCACTGATAACCGAATGATTATAAGGGAGAGAGCCCGATGATTCACCGGTGCAGGTGCACAGAAAAGAGAGAAAAGTGAACGGTGCCGGATGGTGACTGCGCTGTTATAGTGAGGGTCCTGACCTTCGGTTTCGGCCGCTAGCTACAAGAATTGTAAAAATGAACGCACTTGAAGTCAGAACCGCCTGTTCTCTCGCTCTGGTTTTCGCACTGCGGATGCTG
Source organism: uncultured Oceanospirillales bacterium (assembly GCA_947040555.1). Classification (GTDB taxonomy): domain Bacteria; phylum Pseudomonadota; class Gammaproteobacteria; order Pseudomonadales; family Endozoicomonadaceae; genus Sansalvadorimonas. Next base: position 46,164 of record CAMRBW010000001.1, read on the forward strand.
GGGCTGTTTATGTTACTGCCGGTGTTGGCGATTTATGCCGATCAGATTACCGGAGCAACTCCCGCCCTGATAGGCATAGCTATTGGAGCCTATGGCATTAGTCAGTCCCTGTTACAGATCCCTGTTGGGTTGCTGTCTGATCGTATTGGGCGCAAGCCGGTGATTCTTGGCGGATTATTGGTTTTCCTGCTGGGTAGCTTGCTGGCAGGCAGTAGTGATTCTATAAGTGCCCTTATCGCAGGACGCTTTCTGCAGGGGAGCGGAGCCATCGCTGCCGCGTTAACGGCGCTGTTGGCCGATCTGACCCGTGAAGAGCATCGCAGTAAATCCATGGCGATGGTGGGTATCAGTATTGGGGGTTCATTTTGTCTGGCTATGGTGCTTGGGCCTCTGCTTGCCGAAAGCCAGGGGCTCTCCGGAGTGTTTCATATTTCGGCACTGCTCGCGGTGCTGGCGATGGGGCTGGTGCTGTGGATGGTACCTTCTCCCGTTCGGCAGAAGAAAAACCGTGAGGCGATGACGGCGCTGTCCAGCCTCAAGCTGGTGCTCGGCCATCGACAGCTGCTGCGCTTGAATGCCGGGGTGTTTATCCTGCATTTTGTGCTTATCGCTCTGTTTGTTCATCTGCCTGTGACGCTGGAGGATCTGGCCGGTCTGCCTAGAGATGAGCACTGGCGGGTCTATCTTCTGGCTATGGTGGTCTCTTTTCTGGGTATGGCGCCGTTTATGGCGATAGGTGAAAAACGCAGAATGATCAAAACCCTTGTGCAGGGGGCAATTCTGCTATTGCTGGCGGCCCAGACGCTGGTCTGGCTCAGTGGCTTTTACCTGGCTGTAGACACTCATCTGGCCGCACTGGTGGGAAGTGTTTTATTATTTTTTGTGGCATTTAACTATCTTGAGGCTACATTACCTTCCCTGATTAGCAGAATAGCTCCCGCCGGTTGTCGGGGGGCGGCCATGGGAGCATTCTCTACCTGTCAGTTTTTGGGGGCCGGTCTTGGGGGGATCATCTCCGGTTTCATCTATCAGCAGATGGGCGGAACAGGTATCTTTGTTCTCGTGGTGATTGCGACTGCCCTGTGGTGGCTGTTGTCTGTTACCATGATAAATCCCCCCTATGTCAGCAGTCTTGTAATGGATCTCCATCCGGTTATTCCCTCGGAGGCTTGCCGGATTAACGATGGTCTTACCACGGTGGCAGGGGTTAGGGAGGTCGCCCTGGTCGTTGAAGAGCAGACGGCCTACCTGAAGGTCGACAGGCAGCAGCTCGATGAGCAGCACCTGCGTCAGTTCGGGGATTGGTGAACGATTTATGATAGACGTTGTCTGTAGTTTGTATGGCAGACAGCGGATAAATTTTAAAAATGATAGTTTTTGACAAGCTAAAGACAGTTTTGAAAACGGGAGATAGCAATGGCGCGAAGTGGTATTAACAAGGTCATACTGGTGGGTAATCTCGGCGGTGATCCGGAAGTCCGTTATACCCCGAACGGCAGTGCTGTAGCGAACTTGAGTGTAGCGACTGGCGAGTCCTGGATCGACAAGAACACCAACCAGCGACAGGAGCGTACTGAGTGGCACCGCGTCGTGCTGTTCGGCAAGCTGGCGGAAATCGCCGGACAATACCTGCGCAAGGGTTCCAAAGTTTATCTGGAAGGCAAGCTGCAGACCCGCAAGTGGCAAGATCAGCAAGGCCAGGATCGTTACTCCACAGAAGTTGTGATTGACAGTTTTGACGGTCAGATGCAGATGCTGGATGGCCGTTCTGAAGGGGGCGCCAGCACGGGTGGTGGCAGTTGGAACAATAATCAATCGTCACAGACTTCGAACTTTGGTGGTGGAACTCAGTCTTCCCAGCAAGGTCAAGGCCAAGGTCAAGGCCAAAACTACGGAAATCAGGGAAGTCAGAATTCAGGTCACCAGGTATCACGGACTCCGCAGAGTGCATCGGGACAACCGCCGCAGCCTCAGTCTAATACCGGATACAGCCAGCCACAGCAGCAAGCTAATAACCCCCAGCATGGTGGTGGTCAGCAACAGCCTCAGCAGCCTCAGCAGGCTTCACAGCAGCCAGCTCAACAGCCAGCTCAACGGCCAGCTCAACGGCCAGAGCAACAGCAACAGCAGTATCAACAGCCACAACAAACGCCAGCTCAACAGCCAGCGACTGCTGGCGGCTTTGATGATTTCGATGACGATATCCCGTTCTAACCTATCGATAAGTTAAGAACGTTGATTTAATCCGAAAAAAGGCCTGCATTTGCAGGCCTTTTTTTAGCGGGATTCAAGCAATAAGTGCAATCCAGGTTTTGGTTAACGTTGAAGCTGACAGGGAAAGCCGCAAGCTGGTTTACGGTTTTGACATCGTACCGTACGACAGATAGCGGGTGGCTTTTTTTATAGGCTCTCGAAAAAGCCGCCAATATCTTTCGCCGATTGGCGACAGCACCACCTCTCAGCTAGTCTTGCGTCACCATGGTGCATGTACAATGACAAGCGTGTGCGCCCTTCCCCTTTTTCGGGTCTTCGTATTATGCGGTCGTCGATTCGCAACAAGGTCGTCCTGTTCACTATTATTCCCATCACAGTGGCGTACATTGTCATTTTTGCTGTTCATATTCTGGAAACCCTGAAGGAAGACCGCATCAATATTGAAGCCTTTATGGGGCAGCAGGCCAACCACTTTGCCGGGCTACTGAACAACCAGTTGCATTTTATTGAATCAATTGGGAAGACAATGACTTACAGCCTTGGTTCGAATCCGGAGCCAGCGCTGCTGCGTAGTGTTATTGATAATACACTCCGCTTTGATAACACGATTCATGCTATTTTCTCCGGTCAGCCTGGTCAGGGTGCGGTTTATTATATGAGTAAAACTGTGTCGGATCAGAGGGAGTGGGACAGACCTCTGGAAGAGCGATTCTGGACTGCCGATCATTCAGGCAGCATTTTGCTCAATCAGAAGGGGTGGAGTCTCCCTTTCCATTCTCCGATTGATAGAGAAAAGCTGGTTATTTATCAGGTATCGAGTGTGCATAATCTGTACTTTGGTATAAAAACCGATAGCTTTCATGCGCTTTTAAATAAAAATAATCCCCGGAAACTGCGTTTTGAAATTGTTGATCGCGATAGTTTCTTTATTTATTCCGATATGCGTTCGACGCGCCCTGACGCATCTCTTCGGGACACCGCTGTACGTCTAAGTTCTAAATCTTTACTGGCACTGGTTAATGGTGCGATCCATTACGGTACACGCGGTATGGGTACGGTCTATTTTCGGGACTGGCTAACGTTATATTTTGCCAGCCCTATTCCCGAACCATGTTGGACTTTACTGACCCATACCCGGGATACTTTTGTGGCTGAGGCCAGAGAGTCGGTACTGTACAGTGGATTGTTGCTCCTTATACTGCTGGTTGTCTTTGGGTGCGTGTTGAAAATTTCCGGCTACATCACGGAGCCGCTGTTTCAGCTTGCCTGTGCCGTTGATAAGCTCGGGGACGGTAACTGGCATCTGGATTATAAACATCAGTCTAATGATGAAGTGGGTCGTTTGGCTCGCAGCATATTCTCAATGGCTCAGCGGCTGTCTGAACGTGATGAGGCGTTGAAAGAACTTCGGGCCAGTAATATCAGCCATATCGCTGAGCGTCTTCGTGGTCGCTACTTTTATTACATTTTGAATAACCGTGGTCGTTTGGTTTATATCAGCCCGTCCGTCAGTGATATTCTGGGCTACGCTCCTGAGCGTCTTATGGCAATGGCTGGTTCCGAGTTTATCAAAAATCAGGCGTACAGAAAATTTGTCCGTATTATTCGCCACGTACTTCAGGGAAAAATTCAAACCGATGCCTTTCAGCTTGCGCTACCCCATTCATCGGGCGGCACACGCATTATAGAAATGATTAATGTTCCGGTGATTGAGCCCGACGGACAAATCAGTGGTGCTGAAGGGATGGGACATGATGTTACGGAGTTGGTCAATGATACCAAGAAGTTTCGTGGCCTGCTGGAGGCCGCTCCCGATGCCATAGTCATCATGGCTTCCGATGAAAAAATCTCAATGGTGAATGCTCGGTTGGAGGAGCTTTCAGGTTATCGGCGGGCTGATCTGGTCGGTCAATCTCTGGGCATACTCGGGCGAAATCCAAAAATATCGCTATTTCCCCAGAGAATCTCAACCAGCGATTACACGACGACCTCGTTGGCGTTTGAAAGTATGTGTCGTCACAGCAATGGCAAGATTTTTCCTGTTGAGGTGACAACCAGTCCGTTAATTACGGACACAGGCACACTTATCACCATTGCGATTCGTGACATTAGTGATCGCAAGGGGGCTGAACGTGAGCTCAGGCATGCCAGAGACAAGGCCAGAGCCGCTGATAAAGCGAAAAGCCAGTTTCTGTCCAATATGAGCCATGAATTGCGTACGCCGTTAAATGGCATTCTGGGTCATGTGCAACTGGTATTGCGTGATCCCGCTGTTTCCGACTTTCAGCGTGAGAGTCTGGAGACGATAGGAGATTGCGGTGAACACCTGCTGATGCTGATTAACGATGTGCTGGACATGACCAAAATGGAGTCGATGGGGGTCAAGATCCAGTTCCAGCCGGTTCGGTTAAGAGCAATGCTGGAAAAAGTCTGCCGAATGCTAAAGCCACGGGCCGATCGCAAAGGCTTATCGGTACAGCTCTCCGTTGATGAGTCTTTGCCCGCTGTTATTCTGATGGATGTGACCAAGCTCCGGCAGGTGCTTATTAATCTGCTGGGTAATGGCGTTAAGTTCACGGAACGTGGTGGGGTACGACTCAAAGTTCTGCGAGATGCCGAGAGGATTGTCTACATCGTCATCGATACTGGTATTGGGATTCTGGCGCAGGATCAGGAGAGTGTCTTCAGCCCATTTCATCAGGCTCAGCATCATGAACATCCTGGTGGAACGGGTTTAGGGCTGGCTATCAGCAGGCGTCTTGTCACGGCGATGGGGGGAGGGCTGAAGCTGGCCAGCTCTCCAGAGTGTGGCAGCCGGTTTTACTTCTCCCTGCCGCTGCGGAAATCTGAATGCCGGGAGATGCCCGCGCAGGCCTCTTCTGAAATGCTCCGCAGTAGTTACTCTCTCAAGCCTGGTTCTCAGGTTTGTGTATTGGTCGTTGATGACTGTCGTGTGCAGAGGGAGAATCTGGTGCTGCTGCTGGAGCGGGCGGGTTTTGAGACCCTTGATGCTGTTAATGGTCAGGATGCTCTGGATGTTATACAGTTTGGCTCGCCGGCACTGGTGCTGATGGCTATCGACATGCCGAATATGGACGGCGTTGAGACGCTGTTGCAACTACGACAATGCGGGAATCTTCTGCCTGCTATCGCCGTTACCGACCAAGAGAGCACTGTGGCTCGAAAGCAGCTTCGTGAGTTTAGCGGTTGCATCAGCAAACCATTCCATGCCGATGTGGTGCTGGAGGAGGTGAGTCGAGTGCTAAAAATAAAGCTGGTTTCCTGGTCTCTTGGCCAACCATCTTCAAAGGATTTACCGAATAAAGTGCCTGCTCCTGCTCCTGCTGTGCAATGGGATTCCACCGCTATTTCGACTGATCAGAGAGAGCTGTTGACCGAGCTGTTGACCGAGCTGATGCAGGCTGCTGCGGTGGGCGATATCGAGAAGATAAAAAAGACTGCCGAGGCACTAAAAGGTATGCGGGAAACCCCTGGTTGCGAGAGGCTTCCCGAGCATATCGAGGCGCTGTGTAGTGATTTTGCTTTTGATGAAATCGAGAAGCTGTGTCGGAGCACTCTCTCGATGTGTTCCTCTACATCATCTGAAGCATACGACGACAGCAAAAAAATAAAAGGATCACCGTAATAAGCCCCAAAACCCCATAACGACCAACAAGCATCATCGGCGTTCTGCCCGTCATTGGTCTTAGTTGCCCATTTGCACGGATCTGTTCCGGAAGAAATCGGCTCACAATAGTGCCTTTGTGATCGATGGCAGCCGAGATGCCAACGTTGCTGTAACGCAGAATAGGCCGGCCCGTCTCCAGTGCTCTCGCACGATCAGCATGGAGTAGTCGTTCACGGATAACTTGACCTTTGTTAGGTATGTCAAAAACAACGGTTATTTCGGAACCTGAGACATTTTCTGCCGCCAGAAAAGGGTGTGCATCATCCAGATTATCCAGTATCAACAAGCGGTAGGAGTCGACGGATGGGTGCCGCCGATACAGATGCGGTTTTTGGGCGGATAAATCACTTGGTCTGCAATATACGGATTTATCAGGAAAAAACCCATCATCATGATTTTTTTTTAGACATCCCTCACCTTCACCAAGACTACAGAAAATATCGGAGGCTGATTCAGTACGTGGCATCAGGATCAGAAATGCGATTACAGAATTGTTCTCTATCGATTGCAGCTGTTGCAGTAAGTGTGGTCTTTCAATATCGGCTTGAACGCCCCCGGAAATGATCAGTTTCGGGAGGGGATCAGCGTACCTGATAGCAAAGTTATCAGGTGCATCCACATTTTTGTTGACGACCATTTGGTAGTGAAAAATACGTGCGTCGTAAGGGTGTGTCCAGTTTTCGTGAGGCAGCAGAGAGGGGAAGAGAAGTGAGATCAGCAAAGTAGGAATCAGCCGGTAAAGCGGGGGACGGTTAGCAGTGCAAATATGATGGACGATACAGACCGCGAGGGAGGAGCAGAAAACAAGCAAAAAACTGCACCCGAGAACACCGACAACAGGAATAACCTGATCCCAGAGCTTTCCCAGCACGGCATAGCCACTGATGAGCAATGGCACAGAATCGGGAATGAATGAATAAATGAACTCAAATAACACCCAAAAGCAACTGAAAAACATGCAGTTCGAAAGGGTAAAGTGACCAATGTTCAATCTCTTGCGACTCAGGAGATAAACACTGGTCATCACCACGATCAGCACTGCAGGAAGAACAAAAATGGTCACTAATACAGGTAAGCCGTAAGTGTTTATCTGATCATTTTGTAAAAGTAGACTATTGTATATCCACAGTTGTCCAGAGAGAAAATAGGCAGGTGCAAATCCGATTGATGTGCGCAGGGCAGAGCCGACGTTGTATTGAAGACGGTAAAAAAAAAGGGCGACTCCCACTACAGATAACAGACGCACTTCAAACGGTAATTGACCCATAGGGGCGAGAACACCGGCTGTCACCCCTGTTGCTAGCTCAATGAGGGGAGAGTTGCTACTATTTTTCATCTTGATTTTATCCTGATCAGCCGGCTTTTCGCTGAAGACGAATATAGTTGCTGTTGTGAACTGTACAAACTCGACAGCTCACCTACTCTGAAGAACGGAGTCCACAACCCCCAAGGTGCTTTTATTCTGTGGCTGGGATTAGGGGGAGGCTTGCCACGAGGGCAAGTGTCTGGTTTGGATGGTTGGAGATGAACAGGTTCGTCCTGCTGCTAATATGCTCTACGGCTGGGGTTCATCTTTGTGCAGATGAAAAACAGCTTGGTGTGAGCTTGTGTGTTAATATGATGTGGCATGACTCTGGCGAGATTGTGCGTGTTGCAGATGATTTTTTGAACCATAGGGGTAAACCCCAGAATACGAAGGTTGATCCTTGGATTTCCATTCAGGCAGATAAAAAAGATGAGCAAGAAAATGGATTATCGGATCTATTGGCTCAAAATGAGTTTGTGGGTTGGGTTAGTCCGTTCGTATACTCTGTTGTAAAAAGCAGGGGATATACAGTTCAGCAAACACCCTGTTCCACACCTGCTCCGTCACCCTCCCCCCAGCTCTCCCCCCTGGCTAGTCGGCAAAGGTGTGATAGCACCACCCATGACCCAGAGAGTTCAAATTCTTTAGACGGCGTACGTGAAGACGAAAACTATTTTTTGTTTGTCCGCCCATTAGTTGGAAAACAAAACAAATGCCGTTCGTTATTGAAACCGGTTATTTATGCGAATGGCGATGAGTGGGCGATGATCTGCAATGTGGTCTATGGCCAAGACGGCAAGGGAAAAAAGTATAATATCTGCTGCCCATTTGGTTCTGTGAAAAAAGTACCCGATTTTATTAGCCTCCTTGATGCACAAAATACAAGCTTTGAGGGTGTTAAGTTCTCGGACGATGGTAATCGCACATTTTCTGGTCAAGGGGCCTGTGGCAGCGGGCGTGCGGAGATGGAAGAAGATGGCCCGAAACGTAACAACATTATTACTGAATTTTTAACTGAAATAGATGGGAAATGGCCTCCCGAAATGGTGAAGGTAGACGACATAATAGAGTTTATTTATAAGGAAAAATCAATAAAGGCAACAGTTACTGGTGTGGGAACTAGTACGGCGGTTTATCGATTTGGTACATTTGATGGAGAATTGTCTGATAGGCTCAACCACTTAAATGAATATTTACCACAACTTGCAATTCGCAGGTTGGTATTTAATGAGGATGCAGCTAAGGATTTTTTGTATCATCAGATGGCTCAGATTTGTTTTTATAAAGAAAGAGGGGTTGATTTTTTTCCCACTAAATTGTTAAAGACAACAGGTGGTGGGGTGTTTATTGTTCAGCCCTATCTTGATGAAAAAAATCGATTAGAACACTACTTTAGCTTGATATCTAAAAAAGAATCAGGTGGTAATGATATCGTAACTGCTAAAAATTTACAGGCAGATTCGGTGGCGGCCAGCCCGAAGCCCCGCATTTCCGGGGATGAGAATGCCGAAAATACAGATTCGCCAGTAGAAAATGAGCAGTTACATGATATCGCCAATGAGGAAATAAATATTTGTGGTAAAACTATTTCTATCCAAAAGTTCTTTCGGGATGTGACTAAAATTATTATTGGTGGAGTCCACTTGCTTAGACATATCAATAGTAATTATAAAATAGTTAATAATGATAATAGTAAGATACAAGTTTTGGAGGCTTTTTGTGATGCCAAATTTAACAACTATAGCATTGCGATAACTGCCGATGATGAATTAAAACTTAGTTATTATGATTTGGTTCCCGCACATATAAAGGCTTTTGGTCGTTATCCCAGGCAAAGTAACGGTCATACGCAGTATGAAATATTTGATGGATATTTCCAGAGAAAAAATGGAAATAATGATTTGGTTAAAGACGGCATGGTTAGGTCATATGCTGAAAAATATAATAAGTACAGTAATGTTGACGCATTAATGAAAAAATTGGGAGCTAGTGGTTTGGAATTGATATTTTCTGGAGTCTCAATGCCAGAGGCATTGTATAGCCTGAATAATAAAAACAGCAATGAAAGGCTCGTCAAGTTGGCTGATTTGCTTGTCGAGGCAATCAAAAGTTCAGTAGCAGGCGAAGTGATAGGAGTACAGGTTACTATGGAAGAAATAATTAAATACTGGGAAGCAAGGGTGCATAAAAATATGTTGTTGCGACTATCTCTAGATTTTATTAAACATATTAGTGTGGACGAAATCCCATCAATGCCGTTATCTAAAGATGAATCTATATTAATTGATTTTGTGAGATCGCAATATGAAATTCCAGGTCCCTTTCAGTATATGCGGCAAGAGCAGGATCGGGGTAATTTGACTCCAGATGTAGTGATGGCTGTGTTTGACAAGCTGATTAAAGGATATCTAAATTGTGGTAAAAAATATTTTGAAAAAAAATATAGCGAAATTAATGAGATATTCAATAGCTACAAAGCTAAGCAGGATTCAATAACTGTAAAATCATCAAATAATAAGAAAAAAGGGGTAAGTGCACAGCATGAGGGTGAAAAACACGAACCGTATATTTCACTTGGGATGGATAATTCAAGGAATACAAATGGGTATAAAGCTCCCATACGCGTGTTAACTAAGAAACCATTTGACCATAGGGTAAATCATGGAGAGTTAACGGGTATTGAACAAGATATGCCCCTAATTCTCCCTGCGAAAAGAAGGTTTATAAGTAGCGAGTCATCTGCTTTTTTATCCGTACGCCCATGTAACCCTGTAGAAAAATGTCCATTATGGAGCCAGGGCTTACGCACTAGTGATAACTCAGACCCGGTGAGTCAAAATACACGATCAAAAGTTTGGGGAAAACGGCCTCCAAGCAGCTGTACACGCTCAAAAAGACCGAGATTATTTTGTATGAAGACTGGCAGAAACACCGCTGTAAACGCAGGAGAATCACTATTGACCAACTGGTGCGTAAGCCCTGATTATGGAGCCAAGATGCGAGGCAACTAAGACCTAACAGGCAGTCTGAGGGCGGTATTCTACAAAACCCCTCATCATACTATCCTACTTTTACACTCGGGCTTACGCCCACAAGTATGACACCCCAAAAAGAGCCATAACTGCTATTCTGCCAGAACAGAGCAAACAAAGGCTGCAGTTCCGTGAGCAGAACAGAAAAGCACTTTATGCGTTCCGCAGACCTTGATACTGAGTTTGATTGGAGGCTTATGGAGAGGGGGAAATATGTTGTTGGTATCGGTAGCGAACGCGGCACGCCGTTGGAAGTTGTCGGACAGGGGGTGATGCAGTGTCTGGATAAAAACAACATTGTGATGGATGAGGTTGTCTGTATTACCAGTGTTCATATGAAAGCCCACGATCCGGCTTATACAGCTTTTGCAGCTATTCATGATGTACAATTGATCACCTGCGATACTCTGGCGCTGAAGGCTGTGACTTCAGGATCACTGGAGAGTGGTGATTTTTTACCAGAAGACATTAGCCGTCTTTCAGCCCTGTTTCTCAGTGGTGCCCGGCAGCTTATGGTCCCACCATTTCGGTTTTGTCTCAGTCATGATGGTCTTTCTGTGATCGTCTCCGTATGCAGAGTCACTGGTCGGTTGGGTATAAATGCCTGTGCCTGATATGGATTTTTCCCCACTGATGGGGTACAAAATCTTTTCAGAGACCGGCGCAATATAAAAAAAATAGTCAGCGGGGGGAACCCTACATGAGCGCACGCAAAACAACACTCGATCTGTCGCTTTATGGTGTGAGCAATACCACAGAGATCGTCCACAACCCCTCTTATGATCGTCTGTTTGAGGAAGAGACAAAACCTGAACTTGAGGGTTATGAAAGAGGTCAGCTTACCGAACTGGGAGCTGTTGCCGTCGATACTGGTATTTTCACCGGTCGTTCCCCCAAGGATAAGTATATCGTCAGGGATGATACGACAAGAGACACCATCTGGTGGTCTGATCAGGGCAAAAATGATAACAAGCCGCTCTCTCAGGAGAGCTGGAACTACCTGAAACAGCTGGTGAGCCAGCAGCTCTCCAATAAGCGCCTTTTTGTTATCGATGCCTTCTGTGGTGCCAATCCCGATACCCGTCTTGCCGTGCGCTTTATTACCGAGGTCGCCTGGCAGGCTCATTTCGTGACCAATATGTTTATCCGTCCCTCCTCCGAGGAGCTGAAAGAGTTTGCCCCGGATTTTGTCGTGATGAATGGTGCCCGCTGTGTGAATGACAGATGGCAGGAGATGGGCTTGAACTCCGAGAATTTTGTCGCTTTCAACCTGACTGAGCATGTCCAGTTAATCGGTGGCACCTGGTACGGCGGTGAAATGAAGAAGGGATTGTTCTCGGTCATGAACTATCAGCTGCCCCTGAAAGGCATCGCCTCCATGCACTGTTCAGCCAACGTAGGCAGGAGCGGTGATGTTGCCATTTTCTTCGGCCTGTCTGGTACCGGTAAAACCACCCTGTCTACCGATCCCAAGCGAGCCTTGATCGGTGATGATGAGCACGGCTGGGATGATGATGGTGTCTTCAATTTTGAGGGTGGCTGCTATGCCAAGACCATCAAACTGAGCAAGGAGGCAGAGCCGGATATCTACAACGCTATCTGCCGTGATGCGCTGCTGGAAAACGTGACCATCCGGGATGATGGCTCCGTCGATTTTGATGATGGCTCCCGAACCGAGAACACCCGTGTCTCCTATCCGATCTATCATATTGAAAATATTGTCAGGCCTGTTTCCAGAGCGGGTCATGCCGATAAGGTTATCTTCCTGACCGCAGATGCCTTCGGTGTACTGCCACCGGTTTCATGCCTGACTCCGGAACAGACCCAGTACCACTTCCTGTCCGGTTATACCTCCAAACTTGCCGGTACTGAACGGGGCGTGACCGAACCGACACCCACGTTCTCAGCCGCGTTTGGTGCCGCCTTCCTGACCCTGCATCCCACCCGTTATGCTGAGATTCTGGTTAAGCGTATGCAGGCCTCCGGCGCCAGGGCTTATCTGGTCAATACCGGCTGGAATGGCACGGGCAAGCGTATTTCCATCAAAGATACCCGCGCCATTATTGACGCCATTCTTAGTGGCGCTATTGATGAGTCGAGTACGCAGATGCTGCCTCTCTTCAATCTGGAAGTTCCGAATGTGGTGCCCGGAGTGGAGGATGCTGCCATTCTTGATCCGCGCAACACTTGGGAGAGCGTCGCCGATTGGGAAGCACGGGCAGGGGAGCTGGCCAACCTGTTTATCAAAAACTTTGTCCGGTATACGGATAGTGGTGCCGGTAAAGAGCTTGTGAACGCGGGTCCCCGTTTATAACATGAGCAAGTGCAGCTAAGCGCTTATCTCCATACAGGCCGCCTGTATGGTTACTTGAGCGTTCTCGGACTAACATGCGCGAATCGGGAGCAGTGGTGTCCTCTGCTCCCTGCTTTCCCCTCCCCTTTTCTCCTGTAGAACGATTATGACTGACCTTGTCTGCCCTTTTTCCTGTCCGCTGTGCGGCGAGCGTCGTTTATCTCCCTGGTGGCAGGATAAATACCGGGAATATGTACATTGCCTGAACTGCCAACTGGTGTTTGTGCCCAGGGACTGGCATCTCCCGACAGAGGAGGAAAAGGCGTGTTACGACCTTCACGAGAACAACAGCCATGATGAAGGCTACAGACGTTTTCTGTCGCGTATGTTTAATCCTGTGGCGACACGGATAACACCGCCGGCTTTTGGCCTCGATTTTGGTTGTGGCCCCGGCCCGATCCTGGCGCAGATGTTCATAGATGTCGGTTTTACCATGAAGGTTTACGACCTCTACTATGCCAACAATCCTAATGTGATTGATTCGGAACAGATGGCCGAACATTATCATTTTATTACCGCCACAGAGGTGGTTGAGCACCTTGGTGACCCTGGCGCTGTGCTCAGACAGCTGTTGACGCTATTGCGGCCCGACGGTGTACTCGGTCTGATGACCAAACTGGTAAAGGACCGTGAGTCCTTTAAAAGCTGGCACTACATCCGTGACCGCACCCACATCTCTTTTTTCAGCAGAGCCACATTCGAATGGTTTGCCGCACAGACCGGGTGTCAGGTGGAGTTTGTTGGGGCTGATGTTGTGCTCTTGAGAAAAGCCAACTGAGAACAGCAGGTAGAACGGCATGCAGAACCGCAGCCTCTAATCATCAGTTGTCCCGTACGCATTCCCACGCGGAGCGTGGGAATGCGTCTGAAATGCCTGTTTTGTTAGAGGAGGTAACATTTTCGGGAGTGTCGGAATTTTATGACGCAGGTGCTGCCAAACGGTACTTAAGAGAGAGAATAAGTTCTGAGCTTAAACAAAAACCTGATAAGGATTGGCAGCCGTCTTCTACTCGCGATAAGAGTGAGCCCGGAACGTCTAATGGAATGGTTGATCCAGAATCAGAAACGGAAGAACCCCTCCCTGCCACCGATTTCAATCAGTGACTTTATTAGCGGGTCTTGGGAAGGAGCTGGCGGATCAGATTACAATTTCAGCATCTCCCACAATCTTGACGATAATAGAAGGGGGTGGCGAAGACGCCACAGGCAAGATTGGCATTTTCTGGCGATGGGAGCGTTGTTATGTCGGGAATCGATTGGCTGGAGATATTTGGTTACGTGGCTATGGTGCTGACGGGTATCAGCCTCAGTATGAGCTCGATGATTAAACTGCGCTGGTGCAATATGGCGGGCAGTTTCTGTTTTGGCACCTATGGGTTGTTTCTTGAAGCTTGGCCAGTGGTTGGTCTGAACTATTATCTGGTAGCGATGAATATCTACTACCTGCGAAAAATTTACACGGAAAAGGCTCACTTTAAACTGTTACCGTCGTCGGTTTCAGACGTCTATCTACAGGAGTTTATTAACCTGCATCTTCAGGATGCCAGGGCGCTCTTTCCCACATTTCATCTTGGAGAAAGTCCGGATACTATCGCAGTGATGATCCATCGGGATTTGGTGCTGGCTGGGGTATTTATCTGTCATAAAACAGATGAACATACGGCAGAGATTGATCTCGATTTTATTCTCTCCCCTTACCGTGATCTTAAGCCTGGGCGATTTCTTTTTACTGAAAACAGTCAATTCTTCAAAGAGCGAGGTATACAAAAGCTGCGTTCAGCCACTGGCAGTGAACAGCACCGAACCTATTTGGAGAAAATTGGTTTTGTTGCTAATGGAGACAAGTTGGAGTTGTTGATTAGCTAAGTCTTCCCGGGAAGAGATGAATCAGGTCATACATGGCTATCGGTCTGTTGAGGGAGGTGGTAGATAAAAATGTACTGTCGTCCCCGCGCAGGCGGGAATGACGGAAGTTTGGGAAACAGGCTTTTCACAGTGATAATTCCCACGAATTATGCGGAGTAAGTACCTGATGGGAATATCCCTTCAACCCTGTAAAGTGACTATGCCGGCAGATGGCACAGGGTGTACGACAGTTATTGAGTTTCTTATAAAACGCTTTCCTAGAGTTGATGCGCAGGTTTGGCGTGAGCGAGTGAAAACTGGCAAAGTGCATTGGGATGATGGCTCGCTGGTGGCTGAAGCTTCAGCATATGCGCCTCAGCAGCGGGTGTTTTACTACCGAGAGGTAGACGATGAGCCGGAAATCCCCTTCAGAGAAGAGATTGTTTATCGGGATGATGAAATTTTGGTGGTCTGTAAACCCCATTTTTTGCCGGTGAACCCGATAGGACGCTATGTGCAGCAGAGTCTGATCAACCGTCTGGCCGTGAGTACCGGCATCACCACGTTGGCACCCCTGCATCGAATAGATCGAGAGACAGCAGGATTGGTTATGCTGTCAGTTAACCCGAACACCCGCAGCCTCTATCATCAGCTATTTCTTGGTGATGGTCGTATAACCAAAACCTACCGAGCGCTTGCCAGAGTGACTGCCGACAATAGACCACAGGCCGGTCAGCGGTGGCGGATTGAAAATCGTATGGTTGAAGGGGAGCCCTGGTTCCGCATGACTACGGCTGCCGGAGAGATCAATGCCCGCTCGGAAATACACTGTCTTGAGGTTTACCAGCACCGTGCTCTTTTTGAGCTTCGCCCCCTGACGGGTAAAACGCATCAGCTACGTTTGCATATGAGTGATCTTGGCTTTCCTCTGGTCAATGATCGGCTCTACCCTACACTGCAGCCGGAAGCACCGGATAACTTTGCTGAACCTTTGCAGTTGCTGGCATATAAGCTTGAATTTATCGACCCCGTTTCCGAATTGCAGCGATCTTTCGTCTCCCCCCGTACTTTGATCCTGTAATATTCAGCTGTTTTGTACGGTTATGGTACGGTCATGGCTGTATATTGATTATCGGAGGATTGACTATGGAATTTGAATTTCGCCGGGATGTTTCCGGAGAGCTGACCGCTATTTTTTCCATGGGTTCTGAAGCCATTGCTGCATGGCTGCTTGAAGAAGTTGGTTGTCAGACTTCTGTAATGGATGAGATTTTTCGTGCGATTCGACAGTTGCGCAGTGACGAGCGTCAAGAATATTTGCTCAAGGGGTCAGAG
The DNA here is from genome assembly GCA_947040555.1 of uncultured Oceanospirillales bacterium. Classification (GTDB taxonomy): domain Bacteria; phylum Pseudomonadota; class Gammaproteobacteria; order Pseudomonadales; family Endozoicomonadaceae; genus Sansalvadorimonas. Next base: position 61,937 of record CAMRBW010000001.1, read on the forward strand.
TATATCCTGCGTCTCGATCGGGAAAGCGCCGAAATTAGTGATGTCAGGATCAATTTTGATGCGGATGAACGGATAGAAGGCATTGAGTCTGATGGTCTGAATTTTTATGATGAAGAGGCGCACGCGAGTTGTGGACTCGATGATTTTGAAGAAATGCTGATCGAGTGGGGTCGATTTACTGCTCACTGATAATGGGATCAGCCCCAGGGAAGCACTCTATAAACATGTTGAGAGAGAGCATTAAAAATCGGATTGTTAGGCCTCTGTTTTTAGCATTACAGCAGGGCTTGGGATGGCGAGAGCTGGCGATAACGCTCGCTGTGGGTGTGGTTGCTGCAACTTTCCCGATATTTGGCATAACTACACTGCTGTGCGTGTTTATTGCCGCGCAGATGAGACTGAATCAGGTGGCTATTCAGTTAGCCAACTATCTGGGTTACCCACTGCAGTTTATCTTGTTTATACCGATGATCCGGTTGGGTGAGTCACTGTTTGGGCTACAACCTGTTTCTATTCATTTGGACGCTGTCTATGATCTGCTATGGCACCATCCCTATCAGTTCCTGGAACAGTACGGTGTGGCATTAGGGGCAGCCTGTGTCGTGTGGCTGATGGCGGCCATTCCTGCTTTCTGGCTGCTTAATAAACTTTCTTTGACGTTTATTCCGGTTGAGTCTTCGGTTGAGTCTTCGGTTAAAAAGAGTGCTGATGACGATGCAGAATAATGCTGGCCATCTCATCGGATTGTTTCTGTTCATTACGACGTTGACGTTAAATAAGTTGCTGTCGGGTCGCATTCCGCTCCAACAGCAGCTCCATTTCTTTTTTATGGTGTTTCTGGATCGAAAGCTACCGGAGTAGTGGATCCTTGGTGTTTGTCGTGGTGCAGGCTCTTATCCATCGTTCCAGAGAGACGGTCATGTTTCAGAACTGTTGATCTGGTATGTTGCTCGCTTTTTCCGAGCAGGTCATGGCTTTCGTTCTCGTTGCTTGTGTTCAGTGCCAACAGACAAATACTGTCGTCAAAAATGGAAAAGCCAATACTGGGCATCAGCGTTACAAGTGCCACCACTGCAAGAAAAGCTACCGCTATAATGGACGAGCTGGCAAGCAGCCGGCAAATGCTGATTGATTGATTTCGTGTTTAAGGTACTCTCACCGGTTTCTCTGTATTTAAGTGTGAAGAGTACGCAATGATTCAGGTTGTAGGACATACCAACCCCGATTCCGACAGCATCTGCAGCGCACTGGTTGCCGCTGATTGGCTGAAAGCCGCCCGTGGTTATGAGGCTGTTGCTCTGGCCCAGGGTGAAGTGACCAGCGAAACCGCATTTATTCTGGAGCAGGCCGGTGTTCAGGCTCCTGCCATTTGTGAATCTGTAGCCGGCCAAAAAGTGTGGTTGGTGGATTACACTGATCTGACCCAGGCACCACGGGGTATCGAAGAGGCCGAGATCGTTGGCATAGTTGACCACCATCGTCTGGGTGATGTGACTACCACTAACCCTCTGGAAGCGTGGATCTGGCCGGTTGGTTGCTCCTGCACCATCCTCTACCACCTATTCAAAATGGAAAACGTAGAGATCACTCGCGCCAACGCGGTACTGATGCTGGGCGCTATCGTCAGTGATACGGTTGCCTTCCGTTCCCCAACCTGCACCGAGAAAGATCGTGTTGCCGCTGAAGCTCTGACTGACATTGCCGGCATCAATCTGGATGCGTTCTGCGATCAGCTGATGCAGGTAAAGACCAATATTGAAGGTCTGAGCGTCGACAGCCTGGTTGACCGTGACCTGAAGAAGTACCCAATGGGCGAAGACTTCGTAGTCGTTGGCCAGATCGAAATCGCCAGCTTCGATCAGGTAGACGACAAAGTTGAAGCAATGCAGGCTGAGCTGAAAAAACGCTGCACAGAAGAAGGCTTTAAACTGTCTGCGTTGATGGTGACCAACATCGCCACCTCCGTCACCAAACTGCTGTTCCAGGGTGAGTGGAGCGAGAAGCTCGCTGCACACGCCTCTGAAGCCAACATCGTAATGATGGAAAACACCCTGAGCCGTAAGAAGCAGGGCTGGCCTTGGTTGCAGACTGTTTTGGGTTAATGCTTTAAACCCCTGATGCATATTCGCTCCGCTTTTGCGGAGCGAATCCTGTTACCGGAACACAGCTTTAGATCAGTGAAATCGACCATCGATAACGGGACAATGTCTTGTTTAACCCCGTGCTTTCTTTTGGTCATAATGAAAAAAATAATCGTCACCACCCAGAATCTCCGCACCATCACCGGTTATGCCGCCCGCTGCCGTAACCATCAGGTGTTTGTCGTGCAGCCAGAACGCAGACGTATTATCAGTTGCGAAGCCTTTGGCCTCGCCCGCGATGAAACCTGGTTCGAAATCCAACCGAAACAGCCTCACCCGTTCGATAGTATGGATGTGCTAATCACCGCAGGTATGGGCAGTGCCTTGCTGGCTGAGCTGACCAGCCGTGGTATTGAAGGGCTGATCACCACCGAAAAAGACCCAAAACTGGCGGTGAAAATGTATCTGCAGGGCACGCTGCCTCTGGCGGAGATTGAGGAGTACTTCGATACCGAAGATTACATAGAAGATCTTAGTCGTCTTCCCAGCGAGGTCCGCAACAAGTGTTGTGGTAATACCAGCGTGAACGGTGGTTGTTGCGGAAGAGGATTGCGGGGGCTGGTTTGATGCAGCGTAACGTAAAGAAGTGTTCGGAAAACTCTTGCCATATCGGTCCCCCGCAGGAATACGTACCAAACAGCCTGTATGGTTAATTGAGATTTCTTGTACTGGCGATCAGTCTTGCTGTGCTGTGTAACTCACTTTAAATGGTTCCTGGGTAATCCGATTGAGATAACTGCTGCAACAGCAATAAACCCGGCGGAAACCCATAAGCACAGTACCAGACCAGCCATCCCGAACAACCAGCCGGAAAGCACGGTTCCCAATAGTCGTCCCATGGCGTTGGCCATATAGTAGAAACCAACATCCAGAGAGACACCATCCTCTCTGGCATAGGCGACAATCAGGTAAGAGTGCAGAGAAGAGTTGATGGCAAACAGAGCACCGAACATCAACAGGCCGGCAATAATCACCGCCTGTGGATGCCAACCTGCCTGAACACCATAAGCGACAGCTGCAGTTAAAGCTGCCAACCCGGCAGCCCAGACCATAGCGGAGCGACCATCGCTGTTTGCGCCGGTGATCTTTGGGGCGATGCCCTGCACAAAGCCGTAGCCGATGATCCAGAGCGCAAGAAAACCACCGACTTCCGAACTACTCCAGCCGAAAGTGGTTCCCAGATAGACTGGCAAAGCGATAACAAACCAGACATCCCGAGCCCCGAACAGGAACATTCTTGCCGCTGACAGGATATTGATCGGACCACTCTTGGAGAACAGTTCCGAGAATTTCGTTTTGGTTTTCGCCTTGCCGATATCCCGGTCCAGCATCTTCAGGCTAAGCAGCAGCACGATAAACAACACTGTTGCCATAATCACCATGGCATACTGAAATCCGACTGTACTCAATAGCAGGCCGCCAACAAAAAAGCCCAGACCTTTCAGCGCATTCTTGGAGCCGGTAAGAATGGCAATCCATTGGTAGAGTGTGCTCTGGTTGCCATCCTTTACCAGCATCTTTATGGAACTTTTAGCACTCATCTTGTTCAGATCTTTAGCAATGCCAGACATAGCCTGAGCCGTCATCACCCAGGGAACCGAGAGCATGGAGGCCGGTGCGGCAAGCAGTGCCAGCGCTACAATCTGCAGTGCCAGACCGATATTCATGATGCGGTTAAGCCCCAGTCTTGCTCCCAGCCAGCCGCCGGTCAGATTGGTGACAATGCCAAAAAATTCATAGAACAGGAACAAGGCTGCTACCTCCAGCGGTGCATAACCAAGCTGGTGAAAGTGCAGCACCACCAACATACGAAGAGCGCCGTCTGTTATGGTGAAGTTCCAGTAGTTAAAAGTGATCAGCAGATACTGTCTGATCGAGCGATCCAGCTGTGCAAGGGAAGCTTTCATAGGGTCTGACTACTGCCGACCTTCAGTGCCAGTTCAGCCGTACGACAGGCATAACCCATCTCGTTATCGTACCAGGCATAAATTTTTACCATTCGGTTATCGACGACCATGGTAGAGAGCGCATCGATAATGGATGAACGGGTATCACCACGGTAGTCGATGGAAACCAGCGGTCGCTCCTCGAAACCAAGAATACCTTTCAACTCACCTTCGGCGGCTGCTTTCAGCAGCGCGTTAACCTCTTCAGCAGAGGTATCTCGGCTGACATCAAAGACCATATCTGTCAGGGAGGCATTGGCCAGCGGTACACGAATAGCGTGACCGTTCAGACGGCCTTCCAGCTCCGGGAAGATTTGGGTGATCGCTTTGGCAGAGCCGGTGGTGGTTGGTATCAGGCTCATGCCACAGGCACGGGCACGACGCAGATCAGAATGCGGTGCGTCAAGAATGGTCTGGGTGTTGGTAATATCGTGAACGGTGGTCATGGAGCCACGCTCAATACCAAGCTTCTCCAGAATTATTTTTACGACAGGTGCCATACAGTTAGTGGTGCAAGAGGCGGCAGTCACAATTTTATGATTCTCTGGATCAAACAGATGATCGTTTACGCCAACAACAATATTAAGAACAGTGTCGTCTTTGACCGGAGCAGAGACCACGACTCGTTTGACGCCCTGAGCCAGATATTGGTCGAGGAAATCACGGGATTTGTGTTTGCCTGTACACTCAATCACCACATCGCAGCCGGACCAGTCGACAGCAGAGATCTCCCGCTGTTGAGAGCAGGCGATAGTTTTGCCATTGATAATGATAGCGTCAGCAGTAGAGCCCACTTCGTGCTGCCAGCGACCCTGAACGGAGTCAAATTCCAGCAGATGTGCCAGCGTGGGCGCATCACCGGCAACGTCGTTTATCTGTATAAACTCGAATTCAGGCCAGTCGAAAGAGGCACGCAGTGCAAGGCGACCAATACGACCAAAACCGTTGATACCGACCTTAATTGTTGAAGTAACAGTTTTTGAAGTAATTTGGGGCATAGTATGAATCCTGAAAAAGAAAATGTTTACGGGAAAGATTAATGACAACTGCCGGGATTGGAGCGCAGACGTTCGTTGTCGGCCCTGTACTCTTTCTGCAGGCAGCGGGAAGCGGCCAGAACTTCAATAACCTTACGACACCAGCCGGGAATATCTCTCGAAATGCCGTAGTAAACCCACTGTCCTTGTCGTTTATCCTTGAATACACCCAATGCTCGAAGCTGTGCCAGGTGGCGGGACACCTTGGGCTGAGACTCTTCCAAAGCCGATGTCAGGTCACAGACTCGCAATGACCCATGCCTAGCAATCAGCAGCAGGCAGCGTAGTCGGGTTTCATCAGAGAGCAGTTTGAAAAATTGGTGGGGCAGCATGGTATAGATATATTGACATATGGATATCCATATGTTTATGGGTTTGCGAAGTGGTGTCAATAGCTGGCGTGTCTCTTTTGATGCTCCTGAGGATTCTTTTCGCTGTGAACTCAGAGCATCCATTCTATTTTTTCGAACCTGATTTGTGTGCAGGTTTGCGGATCAGGTTTTCGAGAAGAGGAAGTGAATGGATGCTCTGGTGTATCGTTATCGGTTACTTCTTTTTATCAATAACAATATGCGACAGTGAGCCGTCTTCATGGATAGAAAAGGCCTTGCCAAAACCTATGGTGTACTGACCGTTTATTGGTTTCAAAGCAAACAGGTGGAAGTCTGGAAGGTTGCGCAGTACCTGAACGGTGTTGCCAAAAGCGTTCTGCATTTTGTCCAGCCATGCGTCGCACTCTTCAGTGTCTCTCGGCAGCTCCTGAACCTGGCAGCGGAAGAAAACACGTTCGCGTGCGAACATGTTTTTGGTTTCCGATTCCAGACCGGCAAACAAAACGGAACAGACCGGATGGGCCAGAAGGTTGGGTGTGTGGTGCGCCAGCTCACTGATAAATATAATGAAGGTACCGTCTTCTCCCCGCAGGAACGGGGTATAGCTGATTTCAGGGAACCCTTCGGAAGAGAGAGTAGAGAGGGTCAGGGTTTTATGACTCTGGATCAGTGCCTGGCAGCCTTCCGCTACCACGGTTAGTGCTTCGCCTTCTATAACAGAAACTTCTTTACTCATAACAGCCTTAAATGAGAATCAATAGCATTAATGTTGCCGGACTATATCATCATTGGACGGTTATCAGGAGCTTCCTGAAAATAGTATGGCATGCACTTGTTGTCAGCAGGTAGATAAAGGATATACGCAAAATTTAAGATCAATGATTCTCATTACAGGGAATCCATAAGAGAAGATTGTATGGCTTATTATTCCAAAAAACTGAAATCATCAATTATTTATTCAAAAGATGAGCTTGTCCAAGCATGGATGAAGCAGCAATGAACAGTGAGCAAAATCGCAGCAGGGTAAACTTTTGGAGTTTTGTAAAAGGTAATTAAGGAGCAATCCGAGCTGAATCGGCAAAAGATTGAAGCTTCAGGGCTACTTTCTGATCGTTAACGCTGTCACAGAGAATAGAAAGCTGGTGTCGTGTATACATAAACGCCATGGTTCTGGATTTATTATACGACTTAAAGCGTATATTTAGCGGAAGTCTCTGGTGCAGGATCGCTTCTGGCGATGAGCTGATTTTTTCTATACTCCCTGTTTTTTGGTCTATATTTGTCCTGATCGGTTTTTTATAGTCGGTTATTTCACCATTGCAGCAGACTTTATTATTACGTTGGTGCATTTTTTTGTGCTGATCAATATGGGTTTTTATGATGAAGCATCTATTCGAGTTAGGTAAGTGCGGTCAAGTATTGTATTCAGTATTTCTGGCAAAGCGATGCGCGCTGTGCCTGTTGTCGTTTATTTTTCTTGCCTCTGCCCTGATGGTTCCGGTGTCTCATGCCGGTGCTGTTCAGGCGATGGCTGGTCTGTCACCGCCGCGGATAACTCTTTCGAATAAAGTAAGGGATACACTTGGTCGTGATCCTGGGGTGATAGTGCATGACATTGTGGCATCAGTTCCGGGAAGGTATTCTATCGATGTTCGTGTATTGGATGATAATAAGTCGAAAGCCTTGGCCTCCATCATGCGCCCTGTGCACACGATTGGGAAAGAGGTGGTAAATATTTATTTTTATGACAGCCATGGAAATAGAGAAAAGCCGGTGAAATTGAAGACATTAATGGAAGTAAAGACCGCCATAAAAGATGCTCTTGAGGAAAATCCGCTGTTCGAGAGGGTCGAGGACAAGGCAACTTTTGGTAACCGACCGGCCATCTATGTGATTTTCAGTAAAACTGTCGTTCAGTTCTGGAATGATGATCTCAGTGATTTTTACAGCAACTACAATAATGTGGCTGCGTTTGTTTTCCTTGATCTCATGCTTCCCAGAGCCGGAGGAATACCCATTAATGTTTCCACGGAAAAAGAATAATATACATTGGGGCAGGCTTATGAGTGGAAGTGACTGAGCAGTAAGGCTGTTTCACAGATGGGTTGCCGGAGTAAAAACGGGAATGCGCGCCGGTAACTCCTTGAATTATTGCGATCCAGTAGGCACAAAAAAGGAAAGGTGTCTCTCCGTTATTACTCTCCGGTGTATAGCTATCGGTTACTTCTTTTTATCAATAACAATATGCGACAGTGAACCATCTTTGTGGATAGAAAAGGCCTTGCCAAAACCAATGGTGTACTGACCATTTATCGGCTTCAGTGCGGACAGGTGGAAGTCTGGCAGATTACGCAAAACCTGAACGGTGTTGCCAAACGCCTCCTGCATTTTATCGATCCAGACATCACATTTTTCAGTGCCTCTCGGCAGTTCCTGAACATTGCAGCGGAAGAACGCCCGTTCCCGTACAACCATATTTTTGGTTTCTGACTCCAGACCGGCAAACAGAATGGAGCAGACCGGGTTGGCTTGCAGATTAGGTGTGTGATGGGCAAGTTTACTGATAAATATATAAAAAGTGTCGTCTTATTCCTGCAGGAACGGGGTGTAGCTGATTTTAGGGAATCCTTTGGGGGAGAGGGTAGAGAAGGTCAGGGTTTTTTGACTCTGGATCAGAGTCTGACAGCCTTTTGCCACAGCGGCCAAGGCTTCGCCTTCTGTAACGTTAACTTCTTTGCTCATAACAGCTTTAAATGAAAATCAATAGCGTTAGTGGGGGCACTTATATCTCATAATCCGGTGGAGGATTGTGCGATGAAATTAATTGGATTTTTTTGTATGTTGCCTTTTCGATGTTAGCTGCAAAGGTTCTGGCATTTACTCTTATTCTAAAGCAGTGCTCTTGCTCAAGAGAGATTACGCATTACCAGGTTGCTATTGGAGCTATCTTTTGTGGTCATTGTGGAAGTAATGTTTTGTTTAGCAAAAATGAAGAGTTGGTAACAGTAAGCGAGCAGTTCAATCCGCAACTTGAAATTCTGCGTGAACTTTATCTACCCGCGTTTAAGAGACCTGAAGACATTCGCAATTGGTTAAATAAAGTTTACAAACAAGCCAAAACCTCCTCCGATCAAATTGGCAGTTTTCACTACCTGACAGATGAGCTTTTTAAAAATTGGAAGACAAATACTCCAAATGAGTCTCATAGAAAACCTACTCCTGTTATTGCGGGTGGAAACCCTTTTAACCCTGCTTTTTTAAACCGCATTTTTGTCACAGCTATGTTTGTTTTTGACAAGTTCGATAATGATAATTTATTTAGATAAAAATTATCTGACGAGAGAAATGTTCTTAATATATTGGTCAATTCCATGATTAAATTTGCAGATGTCAGGAGTTATGAAGAAGGTACATCCGTTGATAATAAAGAAGAGGACATCCATAAAAGTAACCATGTTGGTTTTATGGATAAATTAATGGGTGTCCTTTATTTATCTATCCTTTATTTATTCTAACGGTGTTATCTTCCTTTTTTATGACCAAAGTAACTTGCGCCACCAGAATGCCAAATTTTTTAATGTCGCTGCGATTAATGATGGTGTAATCGTTCACCAGAAACATCCAGTCATCGAAAGCCACTCGATACTCAGTATCATCCACCGGCAGTAACATATCATATTGCCAGCGCAGCGCGCTGCCAACAGCCTGGCCTTGAGCAACACCGATGATATCACCGGCTACGCCCTGGTAACGACCATTCCCCAGAGCGGTAATTGTCCAGATTCGCTTTTGGTTTTTGTTACCTTTGGCATCCGGGGTGTCGTAAACAAAATCCTCATCCAGCGTTAGCTGATTGCCTTGCCATTGGGAACTCATGGTGACATTGAATTTGCGTATCACCTTGCCGGAGAAATCCTGTACGACACCCGCCGCTGTCAGTTTGCCATTGAAGAAGGTTTCCAGTTCAAGCCCCGGCCTGGAATCACGATAATCTTCAATATCCACAGAGCTACAGCTAACCAGCAACAGGGCACTGAATGCAGCCAGTATGGGTTTCAGTAATCCGCCCGCTTGCTTGCGAATCCTGCAAAGTCGATGTCTATAACCGGGTAGTTTATTGAGCCGTTGCATGGCTAGCAGTTGCATGGCACTTCTCCTGTTAATTGCGCCCTGAGTGCGGGGCAGCTAGTGTTTTCCGATGGTCAGATCGCCAAAAATGCACCGGAAAAGCTCGGTATATCGACATTCTCCAGCAGCTTCCTGTTAAAGAAGAAACGGCCATTATCTTCAGATAAGGCTTCAAACGCTAAATGTTCACCCTTAATCACATCTGGCTACAGACGGGTTAGCACAGGCTGCCAGCGCGCAATGTTTTCCTTGCTGCACCTAAGGTGCGTCATTGGTCAACAGTGGCCTCAATCAGATCTTCAGCGGTGATATTCCGGTAATATTTTTGGGTATTTCGCCGCATAAAAACGGCCATCCGGTGTCAACAATCGGGTCCGATAAATATCAATCCATAACCAGCTCATTTCTCCCCGGCCGACCTCTTTCCATTTCAGTCGGGCATCAGGAAAAGAATGGGTTCCAGGCTTATTAACCCGCTCCGGGTCAGCACCGGCCTCTATGGGAAACAGACTGAAAACCAGAGCCGGTATAATCAGCCTGACATTGTGAAGGCGTTCAGTGAGTGTCATCGGAGGTCTCCTCAGGATTTTCCCGCGACTCTCTCGCAGCCCGATGTTTTTCTGCAGTGCTATCAGCTAATCTACACCCCAAAGGCAACAGCACAGACCAAATTATCATCAGGATGGCGGCACTGGCGATATGACCAAGGGGCAATGCCACTGCGCCAAATCTGGCTCCACCAAGATAACTCAGGCAACCCGCCACCCCTCCCAGAACAGCCTGGACCCAGCCAGGAAGACGCCTGCAAAAGCTGAGACTGTGATGCAAAGTGATGGAAAAATGCAACCAAAGCAGCAGCAGCCAGAAAGGGAAAGCCGTGAAGGAAAATACCCCGGCGAAGGCTAACAATCCATCCACCAACCAGCCGATAAGAGAGAACCGGATCATCAACCCGGCATCCTTCATGGGCGATGGCGACAAGCCAAAGTGCAGCATAAGCAACAGACAAAGCAGAGCTAATGCCTGGTTGCCATAGAGCACGGAACTCCACCACACCAGCTGGAACGTCAGAGCATTGAAAATGATAAAGCGCGACCCTTGCATATTTACTCCTTGGGCACTGTCCTTTAATCACTTCCCTATTTCGGAACTGTGCCTGATTCGCCGGCTGTCTTGCCAGATCAGCATCGATAATCGGGTTTAACCGCTACCAGATGCACAGCACTTGTCGCGCGTTCGAGAAAAGCGCCCTCGCAGTAACTGAGGTAAAACTTCCACATTCGGATGAAGCCCTCGTCGTAGCCCAGCTCGTGAATTTTATCCAGGGAGGCATCAAAGTTTTCATGCCAGTGGCGCAGGGTTCGGGCATAGTGCTGTCCCATATCATCCAGCGACCAGAGCACCATATCCGAGTGTTTGCACAACAGCTTTGTCATCACACTTACAGAGGGTAAACAGCCACCGGGGAAGATATATTTCTGGATAAAATCTACCCCTTTTCGGTAGCTGTCGTATCGCTGATCCGCAATGGTGATCGCCTGCAGCAACATGCGTCCCTCAGGTTTTAGCAGGCCATTGAGTTTGGCAAAAAAGCCCGGCAGGTAATCATGACCAACCGCTTCAATCATCTCAATGGACATCAGTCGGTCATATTGACCGCTGAGATTGCGGTAATCTTCCGTGAGCAGGGTGACCTTATCTTGCAAACCTTCCGCCTCAACCCGGGCTTTGGCGTATGCATACTGAGCATCGGAAATAGTGGTTGTGGTGACCTGTACGTCATAATGTTTGGCTGCATAAATAGCCAATGCCCCCCAGCCGGTACCGATTTCCAATAAGCTCTGCCCCGGCTTCAAATCGAGCCGTTCACAAATGGTTTTCATTTTATATTGCTGAGCCTCGGCCAAACTGGCTTCGGCACAGGGATAAAGGGCGCTGGAATAGAGCATGGAGCGGTCGAGAAACTGTTCATACATGGCGTTGCCGAGATCGTAGTGCGCCATGATATTGCGTTTGGAACCGGCTTTGGAATTTCTGGTCAAGCCATACCTCAGGCGATTGACCGGACCACTTATCCGGCCAAATACCTTTTCAATAGTGTCCAGCAGTTCCTGATTACGGGCAAAGAGTTGCACCACGGCCGTGTTATTTGGGCTATCCCACTGACCGTCGATATAAGCTTCTGCCGCACCGATGGAGCCAGCACTAAGCACCTTGCGATAAAACCTGCCATCCTTCACTTCGATCACCGCAGCCTCAGTTCCGTCGCCAAAGGTCAATGTTTTCTGCTTTGGTATCTCCCGGATCACTAGCGCTCCCCGGGGCAAAGCGGTCAACATTTTAAGCAGCAGTTTTCTCGCAACGGAGTCCACCAGTGATAATTTTTGTCCGTTGTCTTTAGCTATGGTGTTTGCCATCGTTTTGCCCTTAATTCAATGGCCTGTGCCCGTCTTGGAGGAAGGAGTGTGATTGGCTTTGTGAGATGCTGGTGCTCCCTTAATGCCACCAGGATGGGGCACATAAGCTATCCCTTTGAGAAAAAGTTTTAGCGCCTGCCAATAGATACCAACAACAATCCTGAAGGTCATCAAAGGAAATTGACGGACCATTTTGCTCAGGTTGGCCTTATTAAACTCTGACCGTTTCATCTGCATATCTGCGCGGAACATTCGCTGCCTGTTGTGGTTTTCCAGGCCTACCATCAGTTGTTCTGACGGTGGGGCAACCCGCCACAGGTAACGCATATCCAGATCCATAAAGGGAGACACGTGAAAGACCTTGTCACTGCAATCGACCACATCGCCTTTTTTATGGCCGTGCGTATCCAGAGCGGCCAAATCTACCAAATAACAATGACGCTGATTCCAGGGGGTATTGCTGACTTCACTGAGCAGGTAGCGGGCTTTGCCCTGGTGATAACAAAAGAAGAAATTCACCGGGCTGAAATAAAAACCGAGGTGTCGCAGCTGACCGGCGAACAGGACTGTCTCACAGGGCAGCTCTGCCCCCAGCGCCTTGATTTTAGCCAGTACCCTTTGTTTCAATGCCCTGGGACAATCCGGATTATCCTTTTCGGTAACGTCAGCAACGTCAGCAACGTCGGTATCAGGAGAGCATGCTGCTTCCGAAGAGGGCTTGCTGCGGGATTGATCCGTTAAATAATCTCCGGCGCGAAAACGAAGACACGCCCGGTGACGGGATGAAAACCAGTGAGAGACGGGTTCAAGGGTGTCGAGTTCATCCAGATCCAGCACCAGCATGCCAAGGGCATAGCGAAACCCGTGGGTCTTGGGTTGACGCCGATGGTGATAAACCCAACCCGTGTAAATGCCGCTGTTCAGCAATGGGTTACCATCGCCTTCATTACGGCCCGGCGTATTACCACACGCTTGCTCACATGCTTTCCTGTACCGGTGCTGCATACCCGGCTGAGCCGATGGCAACCGGGTATCCACCGGCCTGGTAACAGGCTCTGCGAGATGTTCCGTAGACGGTGTCATAGGCGTGCTCCAAACTTTTCACAGACATCCAGCGCGCTGCGCACACCATCCTCGTGAAATCCGCTATACCAGTAAGCACCGGCAAAGTAGGTTCGGTTGCGGCCGCAGATCTCCTGCTTTCGCTGGGCGGCAGCCATGCTTTTCTCATTGAATACCGGATGGGCATAACTGAAACGGCGCAGAATCTTGTTGGGATCTATCAACTCGCTCTGGTTAAGGGTGACGCAAAAAACGGGGGCATCGGCGGGCAATCGCTGCAAAATATTCATATTATAGGTGATACTGGCCGGACGATTACAATCACTGTCCATCCGGTAATTCCAGCTGGCCCAGGCCGCCGGGCGTTTGGGTAACAGGCCGGTATCCGTATGCAGCACAACCTCGTTATCCTGATACGACATGTCAGCCAGAATATCCTGCTCTGCCGGCGAAGCATCCTCCAGCATGGCCAGCGCCTGATCACTATGACAGGCCAGCACTATATCATCGAACCGCTCTTCACCCTGTTTGTCGGTTGTCACCACAATGCTCTGCTGTTCACGACGAATCGCTTTTACCGGCGTGGACAACCGGATATTGTCGGCAAATGGAGCCGTCAACCCGGGGATATAGCTGCGGGAACCACCTTTCAATACATACCACCGGGGGCGGTCGGTAATATTCAACAGGCCATGGTTGTGGAAAAACCGGATAAAAAATTGCAGGGAAAAAGCGCGCATATCATTGATGCTGGCAGACCAAATCGCCGCCCCCATCGGCATGATATAGTGCATGGCGAAAAATTCAGAGTAACCCGCCTGCCCAAGAAACTGCCCCAGGTTACCAACCGGGTAATTGCCGGCAGTATGTATCTTTTTACAGTGGGCATTAAAACGTAATATTTCCCATAAAAAGCACCAGAACCGAGGGTTCAGAAGATTGCGGCGCTGAGCAAACAGAGTGGTGAGTGTGTGGCCGTTATATTCAAGCCCGCTGTGGGTATTCTGAACACTGAAACTCATCTGGGTAGGCATTGACTCCACACCGAGTGTCGCCATCAGTTTTTCAAAGTTGGGGTAAGTGCGGTCGTTAAAAACAATAAACCCTGTGTCTATGGCATAACTCTGACCATTCCCCGCACCATTTACCCCAACATCTACCGTCGCCGTATGGCCGCCAATATAGTCGTTGCGCTCAAATACGGTTGCCTGATGCTCACGACTGAGAAGATAGGCACAGGTCAGCCCGGAAATCCCCGTGCCCACAACGGCTATCTTCTTCACAACTCCGCGTCTTTGTTCTTGTTTTCAGGCGCCATGGCCAGAGTGATTTTTCGCCAGACACCCGCAGGTAAAATACTCAGCAATTTTAACAAACAGGTAAAACGTTTAGGGAAGTGGATCTCCCGTTTACCCTTTGCCAGTCCCAGTCGAATCTCTTTCGAGGCGGTGTGGACGTCAACACGCATGGGCATGGGAAAATCGTTTTTTTCAGTTAGCGGGGTATCTACAAAACCCGGGCAAATCACACTGACCCGAATATGTTCACTCTCTTTGTGCCCGGCAAAACTGGCATCAAGTGTCGCTGCCAGATAGTTAATGGCTGCCTTTGAGCTACCGTAGGCCTCTGCCCGGGGCAGGGCCAGATAGATGGAGCTTGAGCTCATCAGCGCCAATCGGCCATCGTGGGACAGAAAGGGCAAAAAGGCATTCAGGCAATAACCCACGGCCACCAGGTTGGTATGGATTACCCGTTCAAACAACTGATCATCAAATTGCAGCGGTGCCTTAATATATTCACAGGTACCAGCATTGAGAATAATCAGGTCCAGTGTGTTCTCGCCCAGCAATTTTTTCAGCTGTTTACCGGCGCTTTGCACCGCATCACGAACGCCAATATCAAATATCAGGGGATTGATCCCTTTAATAGCTACCAGCCTTTCGCGGTTGCGACCACAGCCAAATACCTGCCAGCCATCCTCCAGGTAATCCTTCGCCAACTGGGCTCCGATGCCCGAGCTGGCACCGGTGATCAATACTCTGGGGCGGTCGTTCAATCGGTTCGATGAATCCATGCCTGTGGGCTCCATTACACGGCCATCCGTTTTTTTACGGCGCGAATAGCCATGCCCATAAGTGGCAAGTGCTGGTAGAGCATCTCACCGGCATCAAAATAATCCCGGTGGCGGGTGATAAGCTCATGGAATTCCAGCCAGGTAACACCATGCACCAGAATTTTTTGACCCTTATTTACTTGTTTGTGGGCATATTCCATAGTCCACTCCAGGCAAGCGGTTCCCCTGGATTGGACGACGTTATGAATATCAAAGCGGATATAAGTGAGGTTTTGGTACAGACCGGCGAAATACGTTGTTAACGCATCGCGGCCATGAATACTGTGCAGAGGATCAGTAAACACAATGTCAGGGTGATACATTTTATCCAGCAGAAATAAGTTGTCTGCATTCAGCACCTGATAAAGCTTAATAAACCGCTGAACCCATTCACCGTCATCCCGGTCGGATGTCTGGCAAGCATCCATGGGTACTGCCTCCTCTTTGGCCTCACCTCGCTTGTTATGTTTTGCTTTCTGAGTCATCGCTACCTTACTCCTACTATTGCCTGATCTGAACGTTTCATTACCGCCAGAGTGGTCAGCGCACGCTGACGGGCAAATCGGTGCTCAATTATCGGTGAGGGGTATCCCTCACTGGCGTTCTGGCGAGCAGCCTCAAACCGATTTTGTGGCTGCTTAATATCTGCCTGATGCAAAGCTTTGGTGTCGCATCCGGATAGCGGCTTAACAGGGCCGCTACACATTGGCGGGGACTCAATACCCCAATCGCCAGATAGGGCGACAAACGGCTTGTGTTATCCATCGTCGGGAAATCCCGCGCTTCCTGGTAATCACCAGCCCAGCTGTCAACAAAGGTGTTAAGCATTTCGGTCGCGACCTGTTCGCCAGCAGGCCATTGCTGGCTGTCGCGTTTTTCGCAGTTCAGGGTGATTGTCGATGAAGGAACAATGGTCGGGCCCGAGCTTTGGGGAACCCTTATGGGAACAATGACAGAGCGACTTGCCGCCGTCCGCCAGGCTCTGGAGAAAGGGGTAAACACCCTGTCCAGCTCATTCATAGCTTCAATCAGCGATCCATGATTGCCATCTTTGGCAATGATGATGTAATGCCAACTGTAACTCCTGATAAGACGGCTGGCGGTCAGGTGTGTGCAAATTTTTTGAACGGGTTTAGCCATGGCAGGAGCGGATAATATTGTAAGCTTGATATCAAACATAGTCGTTCAATCGTGCGGTTGTAGATTTCTTTATCATGCTGCAAGGCTTGAGAATTCATAGGCGAGTCAATACACAGAGATCAATATCTGGGTTGTCGGAGTCTGGCATGATCCTGTACATGGAACCGTCGACAACCTCAGAGCTCGAAGCCGATAATCCGCCCGAACAAAAAGGATCCGAAAGAAAACAATAAAAGGTAACAAAGACAGCGATCCATCAACGCCCTCAAACCCGGACAACAACGCCCCACCAAAAAGCAAACGTCCCCGGTCTCAGGAATCCGGTCGTGCTTCAGTGCGTGTGGAAAACTGTCCTGCAGAAGGTGTGCAGGTTGGCTGGACGAACAACGGCTACAGTGACTTTAATTCATATTGACGTGAATCTTGAGTTTACGACGACTCGCTATCGTCGGGAGGTCTGGCTTCCCCCTGAAGGCCAGACTGTCCCCCCTTGCCCGCTTATGTCAAAGGCCGTTTTGGTGACAACCTGTCTGCCCTTGTGCTGGATCTTTACCACTCCAGCAGTGTCACCCAGCCATTGTTGCTCGACTGGCTCCATAGCCACGGTTGTCCTATATCTGATATGGCTCAGGGAGCCATCTTCATTGATGGTGAACGCTTTACCAAAACCGATGGTGTAGCTGATCTCCGGGAACCCTTCAGGGGAGAGTGTAGATAGGGTCAGGGTTTTATGCTTCTGGGCCAGAGCCTGACAGCTTTCTGCAACAACGGCGAGGGCTTCCCCTTTCTATAACAGTAACTTCTTTGCTCATAACAATCTTAAATGAGAATTAATAGCGTTAGTGGTGGGGCACTATATCACCATAATTCGGTGGAAGGGTAATCCGAAACACAGGAGTATCTGTTGGTTATGGCTATATTTGTTCTGTTGTTTTCACGGGGGATTGAGTTATGAGGTCAGCAAGGATTTTGGGGTGTGCTCTTCTGCTGTTGTTTTGTGGGGGGCTATGGCGTTTACACCAATTCCGAAGAGATGCCCTAATGAGAATTGTTCAGAAACAGAGATTACGCGTTACCATGTTGCTATGGGAACTGTTTCCTGTGGTCATTGTGGAAGTAATATTTGGTCTCGTGAAAATGAACTGTTGGCAACAATGAGCGAACAATTCGACCCACGACTTGAAATTCTGCGAGAACTTTATCTTTCCGTATTTAAAAAATCTGAGGATATTTACAATTGGTTGAATAAAGTTTACAAGCAAGTTGATGTCTCTAATAAAATTGACAGTTTTAACTTTTTGATAGATGAGCTTTTTAAATGTTGGAGGCAAGATGTTCCACAGGAGTTCTATAGGAAACCGATTCCAACCATTAACAGAATTGATGATATCGATCATCAGATCAGTCAGGCACTGAAAAAACTTGGAACAGGCGAAGTATTAAATTTTTATGTTGGTTCTTTACTCTGGCTCGTTTATAGAACGCACGGAGAGTTCCGATTTTATCTTCCCGATTATACGGTTGTATACTGCTCTCAGTCCGAACAAGTTGTCAGAGTACTAAAGGCGTTACATCAGGCCATACTTGTCGCTACAGAGCAGCCTGTTCGCAAGTTTTTGAGGCAGGCTCCTCCCATTACTTTTTGCAAAAAAATCAAATATTTTTTTGGTTGCTCCAAAAAACGTGCTGTGTCACAGGCGCACAACCCCCTGGTTCAAGCAGCAGGGATAGCTGGAGCAACAGCTAGTTTAATCTACGGTGCAGCTTGTGTTGTATCCAGTATCACAGGGAAAGGCGAATGACTGGACAAACCAACGCCAACTTTTGTCGGCGTTGATTATATCAAATAAAAACCAGTAACCGTTTAGTTAGCGACAATATTCACCAGCTTGCCGGGCACAACAATCTCTTTGCGAATGGTCAGGCCATCAAGAAACTTCTGCACATTGATGTCAGCCCTGGCCAGCGCCTTGATCTCATCCTGAGAGGCCGTAGCAGGTACTTCCAGTTTCGCCCGCACTTTGCCGTTGACCTGAACCACCAGAGTGATGGCATCCTTCACCAGCGCACTTTCATCCAGCTTCGGCCAGACTGCGCTAACAATCGCCTCCTCGTGCCCCAGAGCTTTCCAGATGACATGACCGGTATGCGGCACGATGGGAGCCAGCAGCAGGGTGGTCGCTTCCAGGGCTTCACGAACAACCGCCTTGCCTTGTTCAGCAGCACCTTCTGAAGAACTGCTGAACTTGTTGATGGCGTTAGTCAGTTCCATGATTGCGGCAATAGCGGTGTTAAAGGTCAGACGCTTAGCACAGTCATCGGACACCTTGGCGATGGTCTCGTGCGTCTTGCGACGCAGGGCTTTTTGACCGTCGTTCAGGGCGTTGATGTCCAGAGCCGCTACTTCACCTGCCGCTACGTGGCTGGCGATCATCTTCCAGAAACGACGCAGGAAGCGGTTCGCACCTTCAACGCCGGATTCGGACCATTCCAGAGTCTGGGTAGGAGGAGAGGCGAACATGGTGTAGAGGCGCACGGTGTCGGCACCGTACTGGTCGATCAGATCCTGAGGGTCGATGCCGTTGTTCTTGGACTTGGACATCTTGCCTATGCCCGCGTGAACAACCGGGGTGTCGGAACCCTTCAGGAAGTGCTCGCCATTACGGATCTCAACATCACCGGGAGCGACGTAATTTTTCACGCCTTTCTCGTTGAGGGTGTAGTTGATATCCGCCAGCACCATGCCCTGACAGAGGAGACGCTTGAACGGCTCGTCGCTGTTGACCAGGCCGGCATCACGCAGCAGTTTGTGGAAGAAGCGGGAGTAGAGCAGGTGCATAACTGCATGCTCGATACCACCGATATACTGATCCACCGGCAGCCAGTAGTTGGCCGCTTTTGGATCGAGCATCTGGTCGGCTTTTGGTGAACAATAGCGGGCGTAGTACCAGCTGGACTCCATAAAGGTATCGAAGGTATCGGTTTCCTGAGTCGCAGGCTGACCGTTATGGGTCACCTTGCACCACTCTTTGTCGGCCTTGATGGGAGACTGAATGCCGTCCAGCTCCACATCTTCCGGCAAGCGTACCGGCAGCTCTTCCAAAGGCACGGTCACTTCGGTGCCGTCTTCCAGATAGCGAATGGGAATCGGGGCTCCCCAGTAACGCTGACGGGAGACACCCCAATCGCGCAGACGGTAGTTCACCTGCTTCTCGCCTTTGCCTTCAGATGCCAGCCTGGTGGAGATGGCGTCGAACGCTTGTGCGAAGTTCAGACCATCAAACTCGCCAGAGTTGACCAGAATACCTTTCTCGATGAAAGCGGCTTCGTTAAGATCACATGGTTCATTACTGGCCGGCGCGATCACCTGTTTGATCGGCAGACCGTAAGCCTTGGCGAACTCGTAGTCACGCTGGTCGTGGCCAGGAACGGACATCACCGCACCGGTGCCGTAATCCATCAGTACGAAGTTGGCGGCCCAGACTGCGACCTCTTCACCGGTAATTGGGTGAATCGCCTTCAAGCCCGTATCCACACCTTTCTTCTCCATAGTGGCCATATCAGCCTCGGAGGTGGTGTTGGTCTTGCACTCTTCGATAAAGGCGGCCAGAGCCGGATTGTTGCCCACTACGGACTTGCACAGCGGATGTTCTGCCGCCAGCGCCACATAAGTCACGCCCATCAGGGTGTCCGGACGGGTGGTGTAGATCTGCATTTCATTACAGGAAGCGTCTTCTGAACCAGGAACCTTGAAGGTTATCTGCACACCTTCGGAGCGACCGATCCAGTTACGCTGCATCGCTTTAACCTGATCAGGCCATTCATCCAGCTGATCCAGATCAGCCAGCAGCTCATCGGCGTAAGCGGTGATCTTGATAAACCACTGGGCCAGCTGCTTGCGCTCAACGAGAGTATCGCAACGCCAGCACCTGCCATTTTCTACCTGTTCGTTGGCCAGTACGGTCTGGTCGTTGGGGCACCAGTTCACCGCACTCATCTTCTTGTAGACGAGACCCTTCTCGTAGAGTTTGGTGAAGAACCACTGTTCCCACTTGTAGTATTCAGGGGTACAGGTGGTAATTTCCCGGTTCCAGTCGTAGCCGAAGCCCAGCTTTTTCAGCTGCGCCTTCATGTAATCGACGTTCTGGTAGGTCCATTTGGCGGGTGCGGTCTTGTTCTGGATCGCCGCGTTCTCAGCAGGCAGACCGAACGCATCCCAGCCCATTGGCTGCATAACGTTCTTGCCCTGCATACGGTGGTAGCGGGAGATTACGTCGCCGATGGTGTAGTTGCGCACATGGCCCATGTGCAGCTTGCCACTGGGGTAGGGGAACATGGAGAGGCAGTAGAACTTCTCTTTGCCTTCCTGCTCGGTGACTGCGAAGCTGTCATTTTCTGCCCAGAATTTCTGGGCCTCTTCCTCAATTTTATGAGGGTGATAGTGCTCTTCCATCATGTTCAAAATGCCTGAAAGCCCGCAGGCTGGTGCGTTGCCGATTAAGCGCTGTAGGATACATCAGGCTGTGCAGGGGGAGTAGCGGGAAGCAGGAAATTTCATTGCGTGTTTTTTCGTATGTTTATAGGGGTTGAAGGAGGGCATTGTCATAGAATTTTCGAGAAAAGTGGTTTGATAAACAAAAAACTGAACAAATGATAAGGGAATGGGGTAAATATCTTTATAAAATTATGGACTTCGGGTTTATGAGGTTTGTGTGAAATCGATATTTAAAGTAATCGTAGGTGTGGGTATGAATATTTCTGTGTCTTTCATCAAATGGGTGGTTGTGGTGATTGTAATGTGTGTTTTATGGATGTTCTTAGTGTGTGCGTTAGTGTGTGCGTGATTAAATTGTTCGAATTCTGTGTATAGCTGTCAGAATCTCATTTTTTTAAGTTGTTTGTTGTATTGTCACTGCCGTTGACCGTTTCGTTGAATGTAACACTCTTTTCCTCAGGTTCTTTTGTATTTGGACTTTGCTCTTCGTTTGTTTTTGTCTTTTTCTTAAGTGCTGATTTTAGTGCTGATTTTAGTGGTGGTTTGTTCTCTTGGGGTTTTACTTGTAACTGCTCATTTTCTGCTGGCAAATGTGCGTTGACAGAATTTTGTCCCTTGGAAATGCCGGGCTGCAGCGAAGGTAGTTCTGTCTCTGCCAGCGGTTTTTGAACACTTACTTTTACTTCTGTGTCGTTATTTTTTATTTCGTTGTTTTCTATGTTGTTATTTTCTGTATTTTTTTTGTGTCTTTCATTAAATTTAGCAATTTCACGAGTCATTATTTTTTTCATTCTTGGTGAGAAACTAGCTAGCTTCTCATTCATTGCCATCTCCTGATCTTTGTTGCTGCTGGGGTCTGGAGTAAAAGATATTGGATCGTAATCGTCCGGATTATTATTGTTACTAACGCCTTCTTTTGAAGATGCTGGTGATGTATTTGTAAGAAATGGTTTAACATTTTCGCTTTTCTGTAGTGTAACCTTTCGGTTTTTAATGAGCGTTGTTGACACTAAAATACTTATAATTTTTTTTATAAATTTAATTAATTTTATTTTCTCGGGGGATTGGCTTTTTACCCGTCTTTGGAGGTGCGTGGATGGTTTTTTTTCAGTCTTAACGAAAGAATGAATATTTTGATTTGATGCCGTAATATGATGATGGGGTTTTTGATTTGTTTTAGATGGCATTGCTAAAAATCTCACGTATTAATTATTGCAACATCCTGAAAGTTTAGCTCTTTTTAAATTGTTGTTTTGATAAATGTATTCCAGGTAAGGAAATAACTAAATATGTGACAAAATTTCCTATAAAAATATTTTTTCAAGAAAAAACATTAGTAAATTGACGCTGGATTAATGCAATAAGTGCAATCGACGGATTTTCCCTATGTGAGCCAGCTGCTGGTACATTTCGTAGCTCTCACACTCAGAAATGGAAGTCAGGAATGAGTACACAAACCCGACAATACAAGCAGCTGACTCTGGGGCAAAGGTACCAGATTCAGGCTCTCCGTGGAAAAGGTCATTTTCAGAAAGAGATCGCAGAAACCGTGGGGATCAGCAGAAGTGCCTTGTCTCGAGAACTCCGCCGCAATGCCAGCGACAATGGTTACTGTGCCGAGCAAGCCAATGGCCTGGCTACCCAGAGAAGAACGATGTCCCAAAAGAGAAGCAAGCTCGATGAACGACACGTGCCGATTATAACCAAAGGGTTGCTGCTTGGTTGGTCACCGGAAAACATCAGCTTGAGAATGAAGCGGGAGGTGCCCGATATTGCAATCAGCCACACCCCTGTCTACAAAAAATGGGGCTACAAAAGAATTGCCGACAATAAAGCCTGTGGAGGCTTCCTGTACAAAAGCTTACCCCGCTTTGGTAAACGACGCTGTAAAGGTGGTAAACGCAAGGCTGGACGTTCCATGATACCAAACCGGGTCGATATTACTGAGCGCCCAGAAGTGGTTGATTTGCGATCCGTCTGGGGGGCTGGGAGGGAGATACGGTTTATGGTCAGAACGCACATCTGGTTACTTTGGTTGACCGCAAGAGCCGGCTTACTTTGATTGGGAAAGTCGATACCAGGCAGGCAGAAACGGTTGCTGATACCATGATCTCTCTCTTGAAACGGGTTTCATCGGTTTGCACTATCACTCTGGACAACGGCGGTGAATTTGCAGCCCACGAGAAGGTTGCGAAGGCGGTAAAGGCTGATATTTACTTCGCCAAACCCTATGCCAGTTATCAGCGGGGAACCAATGAAAATACCGATGGAATCATCCGGCGAACCTGGCCTAAGAAAATGGCTCTTGGCGATCTAACAGAACGGGATCTGAGAACTATGGAAATATTAATCAATACGATGCCAAGAAAGGTTTTAGGTGGGCGGACACCGCTCGAAGTTTATACAGGACGGTCAATTGCACTTATTGCTTGAATCCAGCCCTTCCTGTTGCTCTCAATCTTTTTGTTACCGTCAATGACCGGAAGTACTTTATTCAGTCCTTCCTCAATCCATTTCTTAAACTCGCTTTGTTTAAGCTTCCTGATAATGGGAGATGCACTATCCAGATGTTCATGGTAAAAATGATCTGGATGCATCGGCGCCTTTGAATTCAGCAGTACTCCTTGTAACAGAGTCACCCTTATTATCAGATGCCATGCCAGCCGTCTCCCATAGAAATAAGTATGTGGGATTGACATCGAAACTTCACCCGGTGAATAGGTCAGTTCTTCTACACAGAAGGAGAGTATCTTGTTCCGAACACCCTCTATTTGATGTGACCATTCAGATCCATCCTGCAACATTTTTATGGACTCGTTCCATAATCCGTTGATTCTTCTCAATGCGTCTGAACCGAACAGACAAAGCGGCTTCCGATGGTCCGCATTTGTCATTTTTACACCGCAAGCCACAGTCAGGCCACTGATGGAAAAGCCAATAATTAAAACAACACACAGGATTGCCGTTTTCATTGTTCTCAAACAACACAGACTGTCCCCTGCTCGTGTTTCAGCACCATCAAAGCTGCCAGTCATAAGCCTCTTTGCTCTGGTCATGGAAGAGATAGTCTCGACCCATCTTTGAAAAACAAACAACATATCAGATCAAACAGTACCTGTTTTTTTAGGGGAACAAACCATCTTCCTAATCGCAGACTGGCAGTGTAGCTCCCCAACCACAGATCAAGCAAGATCGACAGAGATCAAGAGAGATCCAACCATGTTTATCGCTTAACTCACTGCAACTTCCATGGTTTACAGCACTAACTCATGCGTAAGCCCCGCAGCCGGTAATGGTGATGTTTCCCAGCGATTTTCTCTTTTCCCAAAAGGGAAAAATCAGACTATAAAAATAAAGAGACTATGACACTATGACCCACTAACGGGGCTGAATTTATGATCATTTCTGCACCGACAGATTACCGGGCCGCTGCCAAAGCCAGACTGCCTCCCTTTTTATTCCATTACATTGATGGTGGTTCATACAGTGAACATACCCTGCGTCGTAATGTGGATGATCTGGCCGATATCGCCCTGCGCCAGCGCATATTAAAAAACATGACCGAGGTGAACCTGGAAACGGAGCTGTTTGGAGAGCGGCTGGCCATGCCGGTGGCTCTGGGTCCCGTCGGGCTGACCGGGATGTATGCCCGCCGAGGTGAAGTTCAGGCCGCCCGGGCAGCGGCCAGCAGGGGCATTCCCTTTACCCTGCCGACGTTATCGGTCTGCCCGATCGAAGAAGTGGCCCCGGCCGTTGACCGCCCTTTATGGTTTCAGCTTTATCTCCTGAAAGACCGGGGCTTTGTGAATAATGTGCTTGAACGGGCAAAGGACGCCGGTGTAACAACGCTGGTTTTTACCGTGGACTTGCCGGTTCCGGGAGCACGTTACCGGGATATGCATTCAGGTATGAGCGGACCAAACTCGACGGTTCGTCGGATCTTTCAGGCCATGTGCCACCCGTCCTGGGCCATGGATGTCGGTATTATGGGCAGACCTCATGACCTTGGTAATATCTCGACTTATCGGGGCGTCATCACTGGGCTGAAAGATTACATAGGCTGGCTGGGCGAAAATTTTGACCCATCCATCAACTGGAAGGATCTGGAATGGATTCGTGATTCCTGGGACGGTGCGATGCTGATTAAAGGCATTCTGGATACTGAAGATGCCCGGGATGCTGTGCGCTTCGGGGCAGATGGTATTGTTGTGTCAAACCATGGTGGCCGTCAGCTCGATGGCGTACCATCAACGGCCCGTGCCTTACCGGCGATAGCGGAGGCGGTTAAGGGGGATATCAAAATTCTGGTTGACTCAGGCATCCGTAATGGCCTGGATGTTGTCCGCATGCTGGCGCTCGGTGCTGACGTTACCCTGCTGGGGCGATCATTTGTCTTTGCGCTGGCCGCACAGGGTGAAAAAGGAGTTGAGAGCCTGCTTGATCTCTATGCCAGCGAAATGCGCGTCGCCATGACGCTGACCGGGGTCAAGAGTATTGCTGACCTGAACCGGGATTCACTAGTATTGGCTGATCGGAACTGCTTAACATCTTATTAGCCAAAAAATGGCACCAGAAGGCTGTCCGAAAACGAAGTGAAATGAAAGAGGCGTCGGTCAACAAGACCGCTTACCGACGCCATGCTCTAAGCTCTCTACCAGAACGCTCTACAAACGCTCTATGATCCCTTTCAGGCAGAGACTAACTCGTTATCATCCAGCCCTTTATAAAAAGTCATACCAGTGACTTCATTAGTAATCCAGGTGCCACGCAGACCTTCAACGATATGTTCAACATCGTACAGGCTGCCAACTGCGGCAAAACGACCACCGCCGTTAACGAAGTTGGCGCAGGCTTCGATCTTGGGTCCCATGGAGCCGGCCGGGAAGTCCAGCGCCATCATGCTTTCTGTAGAGGCTTTGTGAATCTCTTTCTGATCGGGCTGACCGAAGTTGATGCAGACGGCAGGTACGTCAGTCATGATGATCAGGGCATCAGCCTGCAGATGCTCAGCCATCATGGCAGCCGTTAAATCTTTGTCGATAACCGCTTCCACGCCGGACAGTTTGCCTTCGTCGTCTCTGCGTACGGGAACACCACCGCCACCAGAGCAGATCACCAGAATACCCATATCAGACAGTTGCTTGATAATATCCAGTTCAACCACTTCTTTAGGCAGTGGGGAAGGCACTACACGACGGACATACTGACCGTCTGCCTTGATGTCCCAGCCTTTTTCAGCGGCAAGAGCTTCTGCCTCTTCCTGGCTGTAGACCGGTCCTACGAACTTGGTAGGGTTGGCGAATGCCGGGTCGTTGTTATCAACCAGAGTCTGAGTCACCAGCGTGGCGATCTTGGCACCCGGCAGTGCGTTGCCGAGTTCCTGCTCCATTATGTAGCCGATCATACCGGCGGTTTCTGCACCCAGTACATCCAGAGGGTAAGGAGAAACTTTGTCGTAAGCTGCGTTCTGCAGGGCGAGCAGACCAACCTGAGGACCATTACCGTGGGTCAGGATGACATCGTGTTTCTGAGCAACTTTGGCGATAACTTCAGCGGCATTGCGGATATTTTCCCGCTGAATGTCGGCTTCCATAGGCTGACCGCGCTGGAGCATGGCGTTGCCGCCGAGGGCAATAACAATACGCATAATTTTATTTTCGCAGATTTGTGAAGAGGCTGTCGTGCAGTGTTTCTGACAGCACTCCCGCATCAGCAGGAGTGCTTCAGGGGGAGTGCTTCAGTGTCGGGTTCTATCAGTCGCCCAGAGTGGCAACCATAACCGCTTTGATGGTGTGCATGCGGTTTTCAGCTTCGTCGAATACGATGGAGTTCTCGGATTCGAATACCTCTTCAGTTACTTCCAGACCAGTCATGCCGTATTTCTCAGCAATTTGCTTGCCAATGCCGGTTTCATCGTTGTGGAAGGCTGGCAGACAGTGCATGAATTTCACGTTCGGGTTGCCGGTCTTGAGCAGGCACTCTTTGTTCACCTGGTAAGGCGTCATCAGAGCAACACGCTCATCCCAGGCTTCTTTGCTTTCGCCCATGGAGACCCATACGTCGGTGTACAGGAAGTCAACGCCGTTCACGCCTTCAGCGACATTTTCAGTCAGGGTGATCTTGGCACCAGTGGTTTCAGCGATACGGCTGCACTCGTCTACCAGTTCTTCGGTAGGCCAGAAGGCTTTTGGAGCGACCAGACGAATATCCATACCCATTTTAGCTGCGCCAACCAACAGGGAGTTACCCATGTTGTTGCGGGCGTCGCCGAGGTAAGCGAAGGACATTTCATTCAGTTGACGACCCTGGCCGTGTTCGATCATGGTCATAAAGTCGGCCAGAATCTGGGTAGGGTGCCACTGGTCAGTCAGACCGTTCCAAACCGGTACGCCGGAGTATTGGCCCAGCTCTTCAACCGCTTCCTGAGAGAAGCCGCGGAATTCGATACCGTCGTAGAAACGGCCCAGAACACGAGCAGTGTCTTTTACAGACTCTTTGTGACCCATCTGGGAGCCGTTGCTGCCGATGTAGGTGATGTTTGCACCTTGGTCAAAAGCTGCCACTTCAAAAGCGCAACGGGTACGGGTGGAGTCTTTTTCAAACAGCAGGACAATGTTCTTGTTCTGCAGACGCTTCTGCTCGTAGCCGCCGTACTTGGCCTTTTTCAGTTCCAGGCTCAGGTCGATCATGTGTTGGATTTCACGTGGGGTGAAGTCCAGCAGTTTCAGGAAGTTACGGTTACGCAGATTAAAAGCCATGGTTAAGTTCCTTGATGAATTGATTACTTTTTGAGTTTTTATACGGGGAGCCATCAAAAATTTAACAGCTCCTCGAATGATGTCTTTAAATATCTTCACGTTGCATTGGGCAGCTCATGCAGCGAGCGCCGCCACGGCCACGCCCCAGATCTTCGCCAGGAACAGTCAGCACTTCGATGCCGGCTGCCTGCATATTGCGAATGGTGTGAATGTTGCGCTCGTAAGTGACGACAACACCAGGACGAACAGTCAGTACGTTGTTGGCATCGTTCCACTGCTCACGCTCGGCTTGATAAATGTCGCCGCCGGTAGGAATCAGGCGCAGTTCAGACACATCAAGTGCACGTTCGATTGCCTTGACAAAGCCGTCTTTCACGCGGGTGGTTACCAGCTCTTCATTGGCACCCTGGGTCAGTTCCCAGCAAGCGAGATCGCCCTTCATGATGTCTGGGTAGTAGGTGAAGCAATCGATATCCATTTGAGTAAAGACGGTGTCCAGGTGCATGCAGCTTCTGGCTTTAGGCAGCTGCAGGGCGATAACTTTCTTGGCCTGACCCGTCTTGAACAGTGCGCGGGACAGTTGCTCAACAGCCTGTGGCGTGGTGCGCTCGGACATGCCGATCAGTACTGCGCCGCGACCGATTACCAGTACGTCGCCGCCTTCAATGGTGGACAGATCATAGTTCTGGTCATCATCACCAAAGTAACTGAAAAAGTCTGCGCCCTTGAACATGGGGTGGTGGTTATAGATAGCACGCAGATGCACGGTTTCACGCTTGCGGGCAGACTTGGCCATGGGATTCATGGAGACGCCGCCATAGATCCAGCAGGAGGTGTCGCGGGTGAACAGGTGGTTGGGGATGGGATCGATCAGGAAGTCGCTTTGCTCCATCATGCCCAGAGTCATGCTCTTGCATTCGGTGTTCAGCTCGGAAACGGTCAGACCGCCGATCAGGTATCTGGCCAGAGCCTGGTTATCCATGCTGTCCATGTGGGCATAGATGTCTTTGGCCAGATCGTTACCAAAACGGTTCTTGTTAATCTGGTGTTCCAGAACCCAGCTGCGGGCTTCACGGTTGGCCAGGGTTTCGGCCAGCATATTGTTAAGCAGGAAGACTTCTACGCCGTTGTCTCTCAGAACCTGCTGGAAGGCGTCGTGTTCTTTGCCGGCCAGTTCAACTCTCAGTACGTCATCAAACAACAGTGATTCACAGTTGGATGGGGTCAATCTGTTCAGACAGAGATCAGGACGGTGTAAAAGAACCTTTTTCAGTTGACCGACTTCAGAGCCGACGTAGAAATCTTTCATTTTCGCTACCTATATTTTATTGGTTTTAGGTATTTGGAAGTTCTGCTTAACTAATTGCTGATAACCATAACGATGTTTAAATTTTGCCAATCAGTGTTGGCAGACTTCAGTATTCTTCGAAGGGCTCGCCCTCTCGTTGGATTTCAGTCTATGCCTGTTAAAAACTCGATTATTGACTTGTGTCATTTTTTCCGATTAAGTTTTTTTATGTTCGAAAGTGATTGTGAATTTTTATGCACTCTTCGTTTTTCTTTATTCATTTTGAATGGAAATAGAAGTCTCTATTTGCATAGTGTCACCCAAAAAAAATAATTCGTTTTTTATTGATTCATGTCAGTTTTTTGTCTGAATCGTATTGGATTTGATTTGGATCAAGATTCGATCCGGCACTTTGCATAAGATTGTGCGAACAAATATTTAAAATCAAAGGAGAAGCCCATGTCTGAAATGGCAGTATCTGATGCTGGTGTGCCAGAGAAAAAGAGATTCAAGCTACCAAGCGCGTATACCATACTGTTCCTGCTGATAGCTTTTATGGCTGTAATGACATGGATCATCCCAGCAGGCCAGTATGACAAAGTGATGAATGAGACGCTGGGCCAAGAGGTTGCTGTCGCCGGCACCTATAAGGTTGCTGAGAGCAACCCCCAGGGGCTTCTCGAAGTACTTACCGCCCCTGTCACCGGTATTCAGGGAACCATCGACCTCGGTCTGTTCATCCTGTTTATTGGTGGCTTTCTGATGGTTATCACCTCAACAGGTGCTATCGACGCGGGCATCAACGCCGCGGTGAAGAATATGAAGGGACGGGAGCATTTGATGATCCCCATCCTGATGCTGTTCTTTGCCGCAGGTGGCACCGTGTACGGTATGGCTGAAGAGACCATTCCTTTCTATGTGTTGGTTATTCCGGTCATGATTGCCGCCGGCTATGACTCTGTGACGGGTGTTGCCATTGTGCTGGTAGGCGCCGGTATCGGTGTACTGGGTTCCACAATCAATCCATTTGCTACCGTGATCGCTTCCGATGCCTCCGGCATCGCCTTCACTGATGGTCTTATGCTGCGTGTGGGTATTCTGGTAACCAGCTTTATTGCCGGTGTCAGCTATGTGATGCATTACGCCAAGAAGGTGAAAGATGACAAATCCCTGTCCATCGTCGCCGATATGGAAGAAGCCAACCGTGAGCACTTCCTCAAGAAGAGCGGCAGTCAGGAAGAGATCGAATTTACCACCAGACGCAAAATCATTCTTGCACTGTTCGGTCTGACCTTTGCGGTCATGATCTGGGGTGTTGCTTCCGCCGGCTGGTGGATGAACGAGATGTGCGTGCTGTTTCTGTCATCCTCTATCATCGCTGCGGTCATTGGCAGAATCAATGAAGAAGATTTTGTGAATACCTTCCTGGACGGTTGCCGCGATATCCTTGGTGTCGTACTGATCCTTGGTATTGCCCGCGGTATCAGTGAGGTGATGGACGCTGGCCTGATTACGGGTACGATCCTGAACTGGGGTGAGTCTGCTCTGGTGGGAACTTCTGAAGTTGTCTTTGTTAACTTCATGTACCTGATTCACGTGGTACTGTCGTTCTTCATCCCTTCCACATCAGGTTTGGCCGTATTCTCCATGCCGATCATGGCGCCACTGGCAGACTTTGCCGGCGTAGCCAGAGATCTTGCTGTGACGGCCTATCAGTCTGCCAGCGGTCTGACCAACCTGATTACGCCTACTTCCGGCGTTGTGATTGCAGCACTGGCTATTGGACGTGTATCCATCGTCAAATGGTTTAAATTTGTTGCACCTCTGATGATCATTCTGGCATTGATCTCCATGGGCTTTATCAGTATTGCTGTTATTTAACTATGCCAGACCAGTAAAGCCGGGTTAATACCCGGCTTTTCTCTTGAAAATAATAAGGATCCTTGATTATGCGCATCCATGATAAAGAGCTGGCCGGAGAGTTAAAATCTTTGATAAATGAGGGTCGTTTCAGCTCTCAAGGCGACATTATTGAAGCCCTGAAAGAGCGAGGCTTTCAGGATATCAATCAATCCAAGATCTCCAGAACCCTGAATTATCTGGGTGCAATACGCACTCGCAATGCCAACAAAGAGCTAAAATACTGCCTGCCAGCAGAGATCCAGATCCCCTCCCTTGATGCCTCCCTGTCAACGCTTATCACCGAAATCGACTACAACGCCCATATGGTGGTTATCAAAACCACGCCAGCGGCGGCGCAAATTGTTGCCCGTTTGATAGATTCACTTGGTCGTTCAGTAGGTATTCTTGGTTGTATAGGCGGGGATGATACGATTTTTGTCACCCCTACCCAGGATTCATCCGTTGAAAAGCTGTATGAAAAAATTTCGCAGCTGGTTAGCGACTAGCGCAGATAAAATACCATTTTATTGATCTACAATGGTTGATATCTTCTCGCTCTTTATTACACCAAGGATGGTGCCCCATGTCTGTAGATGCTCTCTGGCTAATGATCTGTGTAATCGCTCTTATGTTTATGCAGTTGGGTTTTTGTCAGCTAGAAATGGGTTACGCTCGCTCCAAAAACACGATTAATGTGGTTATAAAAAATACGCTGGATCTGGCTATTACACTGTTGGCTTATGTCTTTATCGGATACAGCATTGCAACGGGAACCAGCTATTTGGGGCTGATTGGCATACCGAACACGGGGCTTATCCCTGATATTCTCACCAGCCTGAGTTCGCCTGAAGACATTATCAGAATACTGATCTCCAGCTTGTTCTGCGCCACGGCGGTGACGATCATTTCCGGTGCGGCGGCCGAGCGCATCACCTTTTCCGCTTATCTGCTCTGCTCAGTCTTTATGGCTGCTGTCATTTTCCCCATTATCAGCCACTGGATCTGGAATGATGGCACAGGCACAGGCCAGCCCGGTTGGCTCAACCGGCTGGGTTTTCAGGATTTTTCTGGTGCAACTGTGGTGCATTCCGTAGGCGGATGGGCGGCCCTCGCTGCTGTTATTTGTCTTGGACCCAGGGCCGGTCGGTTCTCTTCCGATAAATCACAGAAAAACGACCCGATAAGGCCGGGCAATATCCCCCAGATTGCCTGTGGGACACTGATTCTCTGGATGGCATGGATAGGATTTAATGGTGTTGGATATTTTGCTTTTAACGACAAAATTCCTTTGATTATTTTCAATACCTTCCTGTCCGGCTCGGCCGCGCTTATGACGGGAGTGGTGTTCAGCTATTTCAAGACCGGTAAGGTTAACGCCCTGGTTATGATGAATTGTGGCCTTGGGGGATTGGTCATCAGCACCGGAGCTTGCCATATGATGTCTCCCGCAGCGGCAGTCATATTGGGCATTGTTGCGGCCATGACCGTTATTGGCTGTGATGCCATCCTGAAATATTACGAAATCGACGATGTCGTCGGAGCGATTCCGGTACATCTTGGATGTGGCATTATGGGAACATTGTCTGTCGTACTGTTTGTTGACTACCGGAAAGTACAGGTACATGAGCAGCTGCTTGTACAAGCGGCTGGTATTTTAAGCACGGGTTTTTTAGTTTTCGGTAGCACATGGTTACTGTTCAAGGTAGCGGATCGATGTATGTCGACACGTGTCAGTCGGGAGGACGAGGAGATAGGTCTGAATGTTGCCATCCATGATGCCTACACTCCCATGCTGGATGTACTGGTGCAGATGAGTAAACACGCCGTACACAACAATGAGTTTCATGAACCGATTCCGGTCTCCTCGCAGGAAGAGGCTGGTCATATTGCCACGTTCTACAACGCTCTATTGAAAAAAACAGACAAACTGCAGAATCAAAACCAGCAATTGAGCCATAAAATTTTTGTCCAGAAAGACAGAGATCCGTTAACCCAGAGTCTCACCCGCAAATCATGGTTGGAGAAGCTGATTTTGGCACTGCATGAGGCAGCTCGTGGTGATCTTGTCACAGTTATTTTGGTTGATATCAAAGGCTTCCGCTTAATTAATCAAGAGCATGGGGAGGGCATCGCAGATGCTCTTCTTCAGCATGTTCACAAAGCGATGCAAAGTTACACACCGGTAGAGGGGTATACGGGTCGTCTGGAAGGTGATCGTTTCGCCATGCTGCTCTCGGACACATCGCTCCTGCAGGCTGAAACAATAGCCGAGCGATTAACCAACACTATTAATGACGAACCCTTTTTTTACAGTGACAGAAAAATTCCTGTCGCCGTACGATTCT
The DNA here is from genome assembly GCA_947040555.1 of uncultured Oceanospirillales bacterium. Taxonomy (GTDB): domain Bacteria; phylum Pseudomonadota; class Gammaproteobacteria; order Pseudomonadales; family Endozoicomonadaceae; genus Sansalvadorimonas. The sequence continues at coordinate 95,041 of CAMRBW010000001.1, forward strand.
CAATAGCCTCACCCCAAAATGGTGAAGATGAGCAAGCCTTGTTACGAAGGTTGATAGAAAATCTTGACAGCCCTTAAGGGCTGTTGAGAATCGGTAACATCGTTACAGCAATCGATTTTTTCTCTACCTGATAATCTCTCTATCTGATAAGAAACCGGTCAATACTTACGTTATGAAACATTTATGAAACGTTTGTGAAACACGAGTGAAGCCATGGAGCTCACCATCTGTTCTATACTGCCCTACCTAACGAGACTGGCAGGAGGATGGCATGCCCAAGAAAAACGAGTACACGATAAGTATTAAGCATAATGCGTCTGAGACCAAAGAAACCAGTGATTCTATTGCTGAACAGATTAAGTTATTTCTTAAGTCCGGCGGTCAGATCGACAAAATTCCATCGGGTGTTAGTGGTCAGATTAGTCTTGGTGAAAAAGTGAGGCTGGCGAGAGAAGAGCAGCAGAGAAAAAAAGAAGAACAACAGGAAAAAAGAGAAAAACAGAGAAAAGAAGCCCTGAAAGCGGATAACACGGAAAGCCATATAAACGGCATCCCTTGCCCGGCAGAATAGTCAATCAGACTGTTGATTTTCGATGTATCTGTCCCAGACCTACCCTGCACCTGCCAAAGCCCGCTAAAATGGACGATTTTCAGGACGCTTCGGCATGGCAATTAACTGGTACCCCGGACACATGCACAAGGCACGCAAAGAGATTCGTGAGGCTATGCCTCAGGTGGATCTTATTATTGAAGTGCTGGATGCGCGCATACCTTACAGCAGCGAAAATCCGCTGGTGCCCTCCCTGCGTGGTGATACTCCCTGCATCAAAATCTTGAACAAGGCCGATCTGGCCGATCCCGACATGACCCGTCGGTGGAAGGAGACTCTGGAAAAGCAACAGGGTATACGCGCTATTCCCATGAGCCAGCATGAGCCACAGAAGGTGCGTGAACTACTGAAAATCTGTCCGGAGATGCTCCCCCACCGTAACTTTGAAGGCACACCGTTGCGGGCTCTTATTCTGGGCATCCCCAATGTTGGTAAATCCACGACCATCAATAATCTGGCTGGTCGCATCATTGCCAAAACTGGCAATGAGCCTGCGGTGACCAAAATCCAGCAGCGCATCAAGCTGGAGAACAATATCGTATTGCACGACACCCCCGGGTTCCTCTGGCCCAAGCTGGAACCGGAAGAGTGCGGCTATCGTTTGGCCGTGACCGGAGCGATCAAGAATACCGTGCTGGAATTCGACGATGTTGGCATGTTCCTGGTTGAGTATCTGATGGAAGCTCACCCAGAGGTGTTGTTGAAGCGTTACAATCTGTCTGAAATCCCGCACACCCCCATTGAAGTGTTTGATGTGATTGGTCGTCGTCGCGGAGCCGTGCGCAAAGGTGGCCTTGCTGATACCCACAAAGTCGCGGAAATTCTTCTGAATGATTATCGCAGCGGAGCCATGGGGTGCGTGACTCTGGAAACGCCTGAAATGGTCGCCAAAGAGCAAGAGGCGCTGGCCGTGTTGCATGCGGAGAAGGAAGCGAAGAAGAGAGAGAAGGAAGAACAGCGCAAGCAGCGTCGTAAAACACGCGTTTGATTCTTTGCCTGTCGTCATTCCCGTGGAAGAATGACGACAGGCACATACTTAGCCAAAGATAAGCCAGATTCCCACACCGATCATCAGGCTCGCGGCAATCCGGTTCATCAGCTGCACGTTATTACTACGAGAGAGAAACTGGCGCAGAGCCCTGCCACCACTGGCGTAGGTCAACAGTGAGCAAAATTCGATACATAGGCACACGGCGATCATTGCTGCAATCTGTGGTGCCAAAGTTCTCTGTGGATCGATAAACGGCGGCAGTAGAGAGATCAAAAACGCCCACCCCTTGGGGTTGGAAATGGCAGTGACAAACCCCTGAATCATCAGCGCCCTGCGGCTGACCGGTCCTGATTCTCCACTCAGATCCTTAACCGCCATATTTCCTTTGGATTGCCAAAGCCGAACACCGGTCCAGAGCAGGTAGATTCCACCAATAGTCTTGAATGCCACAAACAGGGTAGGGTATTTCAGCATAAAAGTGGCGCCACCAACCAACACCAATATAATCAGCGCGGCAACAGCCAGCAGCTCTCCTGCCATCATCCACAGGGTTTTTCGGATGCCAATGGTCATACCCAGGGTCATGGAGAGTGTCATACACATGCCCGGCGTCATTGAAACAAATAGAAAGGTCGGTATGAAAACCGCTAATACTGCAGGAGTCATCGGAATTCCAAAAAGTCACATTGTGGGAAATAGGTAAACATTCAAATTACCCAGAGCGAATTTACAGTTATACAGTTATACAGTTAGTTAGTACTGATTACGGCAATTTAGTTCAACAAGATAAATTTAATTCAACAAGATAGTTAGTTTTACTGACCAGATTGAAACTATTAATTACCGACCCCTCTCTAAAACACCAGATTCACCATTGGAAACTAAGTATTATGGGAGGTTAATTATGGTGGCTATTGATGCAATTCATAGGAAAATGCCGCAGAATTGGCAACTTTATGAGGAGTTGCTATCCCGCGGGCAGGCGCTGAGCAATCAACCCCGTCAGTCGCACCTGCCACCAAAAACCATCTGGGGGCGTACCGTCTCCAGCGCCGGCTTTGTGCTCTCGTTTCTATTCGGTTTTATACCTGTTGTCGGTGAAGGACAGCAGGTTTCGCAGCACTTTCTGCAAGGCAGAACGACTCAGGCAGCGGTAGGAGTAGGTAAAATGGGCCGCATTTTAGCCCAAAGTATCCACAACAGCCAGAGTGTCGTGCAGGGGCTGTTTAATATATTTATGGCTTATGACAAGTACAGCAGAGCAAAATTGGAAGCCGCTTATAAAGAACAGCATGCTGGGCGAATGGAGAGTCAGTTCCTCTTTGATAATGCCCTCAGCTATGTAGCCAGTACCTTCAAGCATGGACAGCTAGGGCTTCAAGCGCTCTCAAACATGATGGCCAAAAATCGGGACGCCATTTCCTTGATAATCAGAAACATATAACGAGAGGGCACTGAGCACCATCGCTGATTCATGGTCTGATGCCTATGCTCTTACCTTCTGCTTTGACAGGTATCAACTATTCACCAACCCGATGCTTTATCTTTGTGAGGCAAAGTTTTCATGAGGGCTGGTGATGGGTGTCAGGTTGATCAATCGTTCAGAAAAGGAGGCATATACTCTTTTTAATAAGCGTATTATCCACCCTGAATCTGAAGTCTCATGCCGTAGCGATTTCATGATACTGCTGGTAGAAAAAGGGGATGGAGAGATCCAGATTAACGGCCAGAAAAGCCCTTTTTCCGCAAAAGATATTATCGTTATAGGGCCTTATATTCCTCACTCGATCCACGCCAGCGCTGACAGCCTGATCACGGCTATCGTGTTCCGGATTCAGGCCATGGGTGAAACTTTTACCAATAGCCGCCAGTTCACCTATATTCGATCACTGCTGGAACGAAGCCGTTATGGCCTGAAATACAGTGGTTCTTTCTGCGAGACTATTTTCCGCATCGCTGATCAGCTCGAAAATACATTCGGATTCCGGAATGTCATTAATCTTTTTGAAATTCTTGATATTCTTTCGCTCTCTGGCAATCACAGGGTGCTGACCGACAACCCCGCCTCCATACAGCCCGCCGGCAGGCGGGAACAGCAGATTGATCGCATAAAACTGTATATCGAGCAACACCTGCAGGATGAAATCTATATCGAACAACTTGCCCAGCGTTTCTGTATGGCAGAGAGCACATTCATTCGTTTTTTCAAAAGCAATGCGGGCCTCTCTTTTACCAAATATCTGAACAAGGTGAGGATAGACAAAGCCTGTCATCTGTTGGCCACCAGTAACGATACCATTACCAGTATCAGTGCCACTGTCGGGTATTCCAGCCTGTCCAACTTTTACCGGCAGTTCCGTGACATTATCGGGGTAACGCCCCGAAAGTACCGTGCTTCGCTTTGTGCGTAGCACGGTAACTGTCGCCAGCTTTTATCTTTTATATCGTTATACAGCTGTTTCCGAAAGCGGGGCAGATGGCCTGGATTTTTTCCACATCTGGACAACAGTGCTGGCTACAACCTGACCGACACCACCAATTATGATCATGGCGCCACCAAATGCCTGGAAGGCAGTCATGGTTTCACCGAAGACCATAATGCCGATGCCAGCACCGACCGCACACTCAAAGTAAGCGACACAAGCCAGTTCCGCAGCTTTCAGGTGACGAGCGGCTACAGCCAACAGACCCAGTGCCGCAAAGCCGGTGAAGAATGCCATGGCGATCAGCCAGACCCAGGAGCTGCCATCCATCATCGCCAGTGAAGGCGGATTAAAGATCAGGTAGGCTCCGATACCGAGACCACCAAACAGGAAGTTGTAAAAAGAGCGAATTTCGGAGGTGACATCGGTGCGGTAACGGCTGAGGAAGAGATAGAGGCCGTAACCAAAGCCCGCTATCAGGCCAAGCATATCGCCAACCATATTCTCCGCTTTAAAGCTGAGGCTGACGCTCAATCCTGTCTCCGGCGTGTAATTCACCAGACCCAGAATCATCAGCGTACCGATAAAGACCAGAGATAACAGGCAGCCGGTGATTTTATCCACCTTCTCCTTGAGAAATACCGCGGCCAGAATGCTGGAAAACAATGGACCGGTATAAATAAGAAAGACTGCATTGGCCAGCGACGTATATTTGGTGGAAGAGACATAGGCAGCCAAACACAGGCCAAGGGAGATGCCACCGAAAATAATAGCGGGTGATAGTCGTGTGCCCCGCAGGTTAATCAGTTTACCGCTGGCCAGCACAATCGCCAGGGTGCCAAGAGCGCCTACCAAAAAACGGGTAAAGGCAATCATATCACCGGAGGTATCAATATTGCGGGCAAATAGACCAACACAACCCATCAGCGTCGCTGATATCAGCATGGTTGTATAGCCAAGGGCCTTGGTATTGGATGAGGTATTGGATGAGGTATTGGGTGTGAGCATGATGAACCCTCTGTCAGAAACAGGGAGACAAAAACAGGAAGGCAGAAAAAGAGAAAGCGCCGAAGCGCTTTCTCTGTTTTGCATTTATGCGATTGGGCGGATCTGGGTGCCAGGCACCTGAACTGGGAAGTAGTCTTCGCAGGTACCTTCGCGGTAGACGTCTGCGGTGCAGCAGTGGATACCGCCACCGAAGGCGTAGGCATCGCGCAGAGGCACTGGAATAACTTCCATACCCAGCTTGTCCATCTGTTCCATCTGGTACACTTCGCTGGCTTCGACGCAGACGGTCTTGTGATCCAGAACCAGGCAGTTCATGGACAGCCACACGCTGGAGTAGCACAGCGGAGGAGGGTTGTCGTGAGCTGGCATGGCGGAATCGATGATTTCCCAGCCGTTCTTTTCGAAGATCTTACGCTGTTCTTCAGGCATCCGACGGAATGGGTTGTTGATGCACAGGCCTGGACGCAGCGGCACAAAGGTCGCATCGATGTGGATGGGGTACGGGTCGCCAGGGAAGTTGACGGAGTGTACGCGGTGGTCAGGGAAGTGACGCTGCAGCCATTCCATCGCAGTACGGTTGGTGGTCAGACCGTGTTGGCAGAACAGATCCTTACCCATACGCATGATGTCGGCGGCATCGAACATTGGTTCGGCTTCAGTGGTCACGAACTCTTTGTTCGCCACTTTTACCAGACGCTCTTCGATGGTCATGGCGTGCTTGCCCATACCGTAGTTTGGACGATAAGACTCGTCATTCAGGCGTGGACGTGGAGCCTGTTCCCAACGGAAGCTTGGATCTTCTTTGAAGTATTGGTTCATCAGCGGCCAGTAGGCCAGATATTCGAAATAACGGCAGCGGAAGGACATCGGCGCAGAGAGGATCTCTTTACCAACAGTCAGCAGTACGTCCCGTGGAGGCATGCAGCCAAACATGGAAGAGGTGCTGAAGTCTGGAGTCTGAATGGCCTGGTTCCACTGGATTGGGGTAGGACGGTCAACGCGAACGCCACGGCTTTCCAGCAGTTTTGCAAAGCCGTCGAGCTGCTCATTGGCGGCTTCAACAGTTTCCAGAGGACGAGGACCCCACATGCCTTTCATTTTGCTGTTTAAGGGAACTTTGTCGTCCACAGCAGGCTCGGAAGGAGGAACACAGCAGTGGTCAGCGCGGCCAACAATCACATGCTTGAGGGGGTCAAAATCGTTCCAGGAACTGACAATGGTATCTTGTTTGGGCACAGAAGGTTGGGTCACAGGACATACTCCAATACTTCACGCTGTTTGCGTTATTTTTTTGTTATTAAAATTTATCGAAATCCGTAACACGTTAAATCACTGCTGTCGGTTATTTTTTGAATAAAACCCATTGGCAGTTTTTTTCATCCCTTTCGAGCTATTCGCTCTGGGGTTGGGCGTTATCCTACGCTTCCACAGGCGACAAACCACAAAAAAACTGCCGATATATTCCTGTTTTCTGCTTTTTATAAATACCCGGATGATCGTGATCTAATATTTTTTGCGCCAAAACCCAGTAGTGGCGCGGATCCGGAGATAGAAACGAATGACCTGGGACTTATCGGTTTGGCTCTTTATGGATTCCGGGGGGCTGACCCTGCAGCGTCGTAAATAGCTTCGTAAATATCAGCGGCTGCTGTTTTCCTGCCTCGCCACCTGGAGGGCGATCGTACAGACTGTCCAGGTCGGCACAAAAAGTCGACGGCGTGATGCTACTCGCTAAAGCTGTTAGTGATGATATTAAATTATAAATTTCTGTGTCGATAATATAGGTGTAATTCTCGACGTTAACGATAAGGAGAAATAATGTCTTTTGAACATTCTGCAAATATTATCGCGATGATTGCTTCATTCATTGCCATGGTGATTTTATTGATTGGCGCGGGAAAAATTGGTGGCTTTATAGGTAAGATGATAAAAATTCTTACGGCAGGAATATTTATGTCCGTATTTTGCCATGCCGGATTCGAATTGATGGCTGTTTATGGGTTCATAAATGAAGAGGCTCTGTTTCCGGTAATGGGAACATTGCTCACCATCGGTTCGCTGTTGTTTGTATGGGGTGGATTAATAGCAATCAACCAATTTGACTAAACGCCATGACAGAAAATTACACTACCAGGAAAGAACAGTGTAAAGCCTTGATGCTCGAAATATTTGGGCCAGCATGCGAAGCACTTGTGGATGATATGTCCGAAGAAGAGTGCGTAGAAAAATGCAAAACGAAAGTCATGCAGCTGTTGGGTGAGCGGATGGCCGCTCGATTCGACGCTATCACTACCGAAAATAATAACTGAAACCCTCCTCCCCCTCTCCTCCCGTAATGGGAGCAGGGGCTGTATTTCCCTGGTAAAAAATCTCGACGCAGGGCCGTGATTGAGAGGCTATTTAATCTTTCTTTATGAGCGCCAGCGTCCCTGGCTGACAGTATCAATAATGACCGCGATAGCGCCATCCCCCATCACGTTGCAGGCGGTGCCAAAGCCGTCCTGAGCCAGATAGAGTGCGATCATCATCGCTATCGCGGAATCACCAAAGCCCATCATCGAGGTCAGCAGACCGAGAGAGGCCATAACGCCGCCACCAGGCGTGCCGGGCGCAGCAACCATGATTACCCCAAGAGTCGCGAGGAACGGAACAAACTGGGCAAACTCAGGAAGCACGCCGGTATTCAGGAAAACAACGGCGATGGTGCAGACTGTCAAGGTCGTTGCACTTCCAGAGAGATGGATGGTGGCGCACAGGGGAACCGTGAAATCTACCACATGGGCGTTCACATTCAGTTTACGAACACAATTGACTGTTACCGGAATGGTGGCAGCACTGGAGAGTGTTCCCAGAGCCGTCATATAGGCGGGCAGCATGGTCCGCAGCATAGAGAGCGGGTTTTTTCTGGCTATGCTGCCGGCCATGGTAAACATAATCAGTAACCAGACCCAGTGCAGGGCCACTGCCAGCGCCATAACCCAGGCAAATGTTTTCAGGGTTTTGAATGCCGTTCCGGTCGCACCCATCTCGGCAAAAACACCACAGATATAAAAAGGCAGCAGGGGAATAATGGCATTCATCAGCACCAGCTCGATAATGCATTTGCCCTGCTCAACGGCCTTCAGCAAGGTTTTACTTTGGGTTGCTGAAATCCCCATGCCGAACATAAAGGCCAGCACCAGGGCGGTACTGATATCCATCAGCGGGACAAGGTTAATCTCTACCAGAGGCATGATCTCTTTTGCCCCATCAAGATTCGCGGTAACACTCGGCATAACACTCGGCAGGACACCGACCGCTGCGCAGTAAGCAACCAGACCGGCACCGATGGTAGAAAGGTAGGAGAGAAAAACTGTACTCCCAAGAATTCGTCCAGACCCTTTATGCAGACTTCCAATACCGGAGGTGACAAAAAACAGGATGATCAGCGGCACAGTAAAGCTCAGAAACCGTCCGAACAGCATCTTGAGGGTTACCAGCAGTTGAATCAGAATATCCGGTCCGTAGAGTCCGAGAAGTACCCCGACAGCTACGCCGAGTAGAAGTCTTATTATTAATTTCATTCGTTGACATCTCCTTTCCCGCTATCATTACGAAGCTGCGTATTCCCCCAAGGATAGACTTCAAAAACCATACACTTCCTGTTATCCGGCGGTATTCCTGTAACGGAAGCGCAGCAAACAGGGCATCACCGCCTTATTCGTGATAAAAAGAAACGTTATCTCTATAGAGTTCAGGCGTCAGGAATGGCAAAAGCAAAAATTCGCAAAGCCTTTGTCTGCACCGAGTGCGGCAGTGAATCGGGCAAATGGCAGGGACAATGTTCTGATTGCCACGCCTGGAACACCTTCAAAGAAATTAATCTCGGCTCCTCCCTTCCCCATATGGCGAATCCGGTCGCCAGTGGTGGCCGTTCTGGTTTCGCCGGAGCACTTGCCGCTATCCAGACTCTCTCAGAAGTCAGTGTTGAGGATGCTCCCCGGTTCGGCAGCGGCTCAGGCGAGTTTGATCGGGTGCTTGGTGGCGGCTTCGTACCCGGCAGTGCCGTGTTGATTGGCGGTCATCCCGGTGCGGGTAAGAGTACTATTTTGCTGCAGGTTCTTTGTCACGTTGCCGCCTCGATGAAAGCCCTGTACGTGTCCGGTGAGGAATCTCTCCAGCAGATTGCGTCCCGGGCCCGGCGTCTAGGACTTGCCACAGACCAGCTGCTGATGCTGGCCGAGACCTCTGCCGAACGTATTGTGCAGATGGCCGAGCAGGAGAAACCGGGCGTCATCGTCATCGACTCCATCCAGGTGATGTATATGGAAGGCGTGGATTCCGCCCCCGGCGGGGTGGCGCAGGTGCGGGAGTCGGCGGCTTTCCTGACCCGGTTCGCCAAGCAGACCGGCACGGTGTTGCTGATCGTCGGCCATGTGACCAAAGATAACTCTCTGGCCGGTCCGATGACCCTCAGCCACATCATCGATACCCAGCTCATGCTGGGCAACACCGATGATTCCCGGTTCCGCATTATGCGCGCCACCAAGAACCGTTTTGGTCAGGTCAATGAGCTGGGCATCTTTGCCATGACCGAGAAAGGTTTGAAAGAGGTGAAAAACCCTTCCGCTATTTTTCTCTCCCGGGGAGAGGAGAGTACGTCTGGCAGCATTATTACCGTGCTTTGGGAGGGAACCCGGCCACTGCTGATCGAGATTCAGGCGCTGGTGGTGGAGTCCCAGTTGGGTAATCCGCGTCGGGTAACCGTGGGTGTGGACCATAATCGTCTGGCGATGTTGCTTGCCGTGTTGACCCGCCATGGCGGCATCTTTACCAGCGATCAGGACGTATTTCTGAACGTAGTTGGCGGTGTGCGTGTTACCGAAACCAGTGCAGACCTTGCCAGCCTGCTGGCCATCGTCTCCAGTTTCCGGGATGTGCCACTGCCCCAGAATATGATCGCCTTCGGAGAGGTAGGTCTGGCCGGGGAGATTCGCCCGGTCGCCAATGGTCAGGAACGCGTGATTGAAGCCATCAAACACGGCTTCAAAAAAATTGTTATGCCCATGGCCAATAAGCCCAGGAAGCCGATTGAGGGTATAGAAATCATCGGTGTTACCAAACTCTCCGATGCCCTCGAGGCGATTTAACACATTGCGCGGAATTCCGGATTAGGCACCTCCACTCAATCGGCAAGCCGATTGAGTGGAGGGAGTCTGTCAATCTGGTAGCGACGGACTGCTACGACTACTATTGACCATCACATACTCTGGGCGGTTGTGTATTCTGAATATCCGCCCTGCAACAGAATGTTTGAATAAATTATTGGAAGTGAAACAGTCATGTTTTCATCTGCTTTCCTCAAGGGATTGTACGGCATTACAGACAGCAAACTGATGCCCGATGATGACACTCTGTTGCGCAGGATAACTGCAGCGATAGAGGGGGGGATGAAAATCCTCCAGTATCGGGACAAAAGCGATGATCAGGTGCGCCGTCTCCGTCAGGCAACCGCACTGCGTGAGCTTTGTCACCAGGCCGGTGTTCTGTTTCTGATTAATGATGATGTCGACCTCGCCATCGCCTGTCAGGCTGATGGTGTCCACCTTGGCCAGGGTGATGAAGCACTGGCCAGTGCCCGAAAGCGTCTGGCCAGCAATGCTGTTATCGGTATCAGTTGTGAAGACTCTCTGGATCTGGCGCGCAAGGCGGTGACCCAGGGGGCCGATTACATCGCTTTTGGCCGTTTCTTCCCGTCCCGAACCAAACCGGATGCACCGCTGACCCCCATGCATCGACTTTGTGATGCCCGTACACAGTTTAGCGTCCCCATAGTAGCCATCGGCGGAATTACCAGAGATAATGCCCCGCAACTGGTAACGTCTGGCGCAGATATGCTGGCGGTCGTGAATGACCTGTTTGCTCCCCAGGACACAGTGACAATCACTCAGCGCGCACGAGAATATCGGGATCTATACCCGATGAATAGCTGATAGGAATTGGTAGTAAAAAGCACGTAGTTAGATGGCTCTCACCGAAATCACTATTTTAATAAGGTCGTAACATGAGTCGTTCGGAAATACTGTTTGAGCAAGCCCGCCAACACATTCCAGGCGGGGTAAACTCGCCTGTACGGGCATTTCGTGGTGTCGGTGGCACGCCTGTCTTCTTCAAAGCGGCTCACGGCTCAAAAATTATTGATGAAGACGACAAAAGCTACGTTGACTACGTTGGTTCCTGGGGGCCAATGATACTGGGTCACAATCACCCTGACGTTATTGCCGCCGTGCACCGACAGGTTGATCTGGGGCTGAGTTTTGGCGCACCAACGGCGGTCGAAATCGCCATGGCAGACAAAGTCTGCGCACTGGTTCCCAATATGGAGATGGTGCGCATGGTCAATTCCGGAACCGAAGCGACGATGTCTGCCATTCGTCTGGCTCGCGGCTATACCGGCCGCGACAAAATCGTGAAGTTTGAAGGCTGTTACCACGGTCACTCGGACTCCCTGCTGGTCAAGGCAGGCTCCGGCGCCCTGACTCTGGGTATCCCCAACTCTCCTGGTGTGCCTGCCGATTTTGCCAGGCATACGATCACGGCTGTTTATAATGATCTGGACAGTGTGCGGGCCGTTTTTGCCGAACATGGCGACGATATTGCCTGTCTTATCGTTGAGCCTGTGGCGGGCAACATGAATTGTGTACCCCCACTGCCCGGTTTTCTGGAAGGTCTGCGGACTCTCTGCGACGAGTTTGGCGCTGTGCTGATCTTCGACGAAGTGATGACCGGCTTCCGCGTGGCTCTGGGCGGTGCTCAAGAGTATTACGGAGTTGATGCCGACCTGATCACGCTTGGCAAAGTGATCGGTGCCGGTATGCCGGTTGGCGCGTTTGGCGGTAAGCGGGAAATAATGGAGCAGATTGCCCCGCTGGGTCCGGTTTATCAGGCGGGTACTCTGTCTGGCAATCCGGTGGCCATGACTGCCGGCCTGACCGCTCTCGGGCTGATCGATCAACCCGGCTTCCACAAAGAGATAAGTGAGCGTCTCACGGTATTGCTGAATGGTTTGAAAGCGCGGGCGGCGGCCGCGGGCATTGCACTGCACACTAACCAGGTCGGCGCCATGTTCGGTCTGTTTTTTACCAGTCAGAACGAAATCACCAGCTTCGAACAGGTTATGGCCTGTGACAGTGAGCGCTTTAATCACTTCTTCCACGGCATGCTCGAGGAAGGTATCTATTTGGCACCATCCTCTTTTGAGGCAGGGTTTATCTCCGCTGCCCACAGTGATGAGGATATTCACCTGACTCTGGATGTTGCCGAGAGAGTATTTGCACGGATTACCTGATGTTCAACACATGGGCTTCATTAGCCTTATCCAATGCCATACTGGCATTTTCCAGTTTTTTTGGCGTGTTCCTGCTGAGTCAGGGCTACCGGTCTTCACCTCGAAAAATGCCAATCGGGAGCGCACTGATGGCCTTTACGCTGGTGGCGGCAAGTTCCTCCCTCGGCACGCTCAGTAGTGGCTTTTCATCCCTCTGGAGTGAGCCTCATCTGATGCTGATGACGGCGGCACAGGCTTTGGCTCCTCCGATGCTGGCGGCAGCCCTCGCCTCCCTGTGCTGGAAGCTCAATTGGAGTCGGCCAACCTGGTGGCGCATTCTGATCGGCCTCATGGCAGGATACGAACTGGCACGCCAGATCGGATATGCCGAGATCTTTCTCTACACGGTAGCGGCACTTTCCCTGATCGTTATGCTGGTTTCAACCGTCACCATCGCTCGTCGTGAGCGTACGTTTGCTGTATTCATGACCGTCGCCATACTCGCTTATGGACTCACGGTACTGGTCATCACCACCGAAGGCTCAGCCTCCGGATATCTGCGTGTCGATCTATACCGTTACTTGCTGGCATTGGGTAACCTGTTCTCGGCCAGCGCCATTTTCATCATGCTGAAACGACAGGTTCGTACAACACACAACCCCTGAACCTCACCCTCCTGCCGGAGGCCATTGCAAGCCCCCGGCTATTTTCTCATAAAGTGTCACGGTGAAGTGCTGAGCTGCGAAGCAGGGCGCTAGTGCCGTACAGCGTGAAAACCCATACCCATATCATTGTCGTCACGCCCGCGAAGGCGGGAATGACGGTGGTATGGCTATTTGAGCTTTGCAGCACGAGTGACAATGTCCGGTGATAAAACCAGAGCATAGGCCCGATTCGGTTTGACCTTAGAAGGTTGATTTCGGACGGTTCATAACAAGAACGTTTTCATGTTTTTTAGCCCATGAAAACGGTATCTCTGCGGTAGTGAATGCCCAGTCCATAGTGAACGATTGACCACCTGCAATACCATCAAGCGAGACGCGGTAGGTGTGCCCCCCTTCCAGTACTTTTTCGGGGAACCAGGCAAAATCGTATTCTGAAAAACGCGGATCTGACTGTTTGTCTTTCACCGGTAGAAGGCTGACATCCTGCCCCGCAGCATCTGAGAGCCGGAAGCTGACCATGGTCATGGTCTTGCCTCGCAAGCGCACCGGGTTAAAGTGCACAGAGACAGGCTGACCGCTGAGTTTAATACCCGGCAATGGATTCGGGATTTCAGCGTTATGAAAATGGGGGGGAACATTTATTTGGTCAGGCCATGGATAGAGCACAACATAACCACTGTTTTGCGCCAAATCCTCATTGTGTTGCTCAAAAAGAGCTTTCCCGATCACCCTGTCTTTATCAACGCAGACATTGGCGTAGCCTTTACGGGAAGGCGATCCCTCGCACATTTTTCTAAGCACAGAGTTCCCCATCACGTAGTTATAAAAAAGCTTCTTCCCAGACTGTGAGGCTGCTCGACAGGCCAGCCCGATCTCATCCACATCAAAGGCAAGAAACCCCATGCGGTGATAGATGCCACTCATCAGCTGTTGTGCAGACTCAAGCCAGTTTTTTTGACCAAATGAAAGATTTTCTATACATATAGCCGCCTGATAACCCGTATGGGTTATCCTCTCCAGGCAGCGATTGCCAGTAAAATTATCCAAACCAGCGTGCTCTTCGTGGTCAATAAGATTATGTTGGGCCATGTAAAGAGCGTGGTTATCGGCAGCCTTTTCCAGTTGAGATTGGAGATGAAGCAGGGGCAGCTTGTTAGCCTTGCGCGCCTGATTGACAAAATCGAGTGCCGCGTTGTCTCCCCATGCGCAGAGTACGCCTCCTAGAAAGAAAATGGTCAGAAAGAGAGCTGTGGTTAGAGCTGTGGTTAGAGCTGTGATTATTGTTCTGCACATATCATTACCCTGCACGTACTGCGTAAAGCCGGCCACCGTGAAATGCAATGAATAGCTTAGACAACAGAGAGACGCAGGGATGTAGAATTTTTTGTTGTCTTCGGTGTTGCCACCGAAGAAAGACGTTCTCTATCAAACGGACAGTAAAAAGGGGACATAACTGCCTTCTTGTTCTACCCTTTCCAGACTGCGTCCGCCACCCAATCCCACAGATTTCATGCTGATCCTATAGGTTCATCCGGTATGAACCTCCGCAAAAGCCTAACTAGGCACTGGTACCTGTGGTGATTATAATGTCGGACTTTCGCGCAGAGCCTTTTACCGCCTGCAGAGATTCAAACAACACCCCTTTTAAAAGGTGATATTGATAGCGCATGGCTACAAAAAAGCTTTATATCAAGACCCACGGCTGCCAGATGAATGAGTATGATTCTGCCCGTATCGCAGACTTGCTCGGAGAGACCCACGAACTGGAGCTGACGGACAACCCTGAAGAAGCTGATGTCCTGCTGGTCAACACCTGTTCTGTGCGTGAAAAGGCTCAGGAGAAGTTGTTCCATCAGCTAGGTCGCTGGAGAAAACTGAAAGAACAGAACCCCGATCTGATTATCGGTGTCGGCGGTTGCGTGGCAAGCCAGGAAGGCGAAGCTATCCGCAAGCGTGCCGGTATTGTGGATGTGATTTTTGGTCCCCAGACTCTGCACCGGGTGCCGGAGATGATCGACGCCGCCAAGAGCAGCGGCATTCCGATTGTGGATGTCACCTTCCCGGAAATCGAGAAGTTCGACAACCTGCCCGAGCCCAGTGTTGATGGACCGAGCGCATTCGTCTCCATCATGGAAGGTTGCAGTAAATACTGCACCTACTGCATCGTACCGTTCACCCGGGGTCCGGAAGTGAGCCGTCCGTTTGACGACGTTATTGCCGAGTGTGCCGGTCTGGCGGAGCAGGGTGTGCGGGAGATCAATCTGCTGGGTCAGAACGTCAATGCCTATCAGGGCGATTGTCACGACGGCACTATTGCTGATCTGGCGGAACTGATCAGTGTTGTTGCCGCCATCGACGGCATCGACCGCATTCGTTTCACCACCTCCCACCCGCTGGAGTTCTCAGACAGCCTGATTGATGTTTACGGGGAGGTGCCTGAGCTTGTCAGCCATCTGCACCTGCCGGTTCAGAGTGGTTCCAACAACATTCTGGCAGCGATGAAGCGTGACCATACCACGGATGTTTATACAGACAAGATTCGTCGTCTGCGTGAGGTTCGCCCTGATCTGAAAATGTCGTCCGACTTTATCGTTGGTTTCCCTGGTGAGACTGATCAGGACTTTCAGGACACTATGAACCTGATTGCCGAAGTCGGCTTTGATGCCTCCTTCAGCTTTATCTACAGCAAGCGTCCTGGTACTCCGGCTGTCGATTATCCCGATGATGTCTCTGCGGAAACCAAGAAGCAGCGGCTGAAAATTCTGCAGGATCGTATTGATCAGCAAATGATGCAAATCAGCCGTCGTCTGGTTGGCAGCATGCAGCGTATTCTGGTCACGGGCTACTCCAAGAAAGACCCTGGTCAGCTACAGGGCCGTACCGAGTGTAACCGCGTGGTCAACTTCCGCTGTGATAGCCCGCACCTGATTGGCCACTTTGCTGATGTGAAGATCGGTGAAGCTTTGCCCCACAGTCTGCGCGGAGAGTTGATTGTCTCTGAGCAGGATGAACACTGGCAAGCTTTTAGACAGCAGACAGAAGTCGCCTGATTTTTGAACGTGTAAATTTGAGCGAAACTAGTTCTGAGAAATAAACGGCTCCCGCACTGTACAAACAGATGTGTCGGGGCTGTTTTTTCGAACATCTGAATATGATTATAGAAATGCAACGTTCCTTTTTTTAAAAAAAAAGTTTAATCAGCACTCACTCTCATCCCAAGCTTCTTGAGGCTCCGGGGTAAACAACAGATAGAGTGCGGGAACTACAAAAAGCGTCAGTAGAGTGGATACTATAAGTCCGCCGATAATACTCCAGCCCATCGGTGCCCACATAGATGAACCACCCAGTGTCAGCGGTAGCAAGCCGGCAATGGTCGTCAGGGTTGTCAGAATAATGGGCAACAGTCGTGTTACTGCGGATTCTTGTACTGATTCTTTTACAGTCCGACCTTTATGGCGCAGCTGGTTGGCATAATCCACTAGCAGGATCGAGTTGTTTATCACGATCCCCGCCAAAGAGGTCAGCCCGACCAGCGCCGTAAACGAGAAGGTATTGCCGGTCATCAACAGCGCCAGTATGGAGCCGGTCATAGCGAAAGGAATAGCGGCAAAGATAATCATCGGCTGGGAGAAAGAGCGAAACTGCAGCACCAGCACAGCAAAGATAGCCATCAGCGCCACCAACATCACCTGCCCCATACCACCAAAGGACTCTTTGCGACTCTCCTGCTCACCGCCGATCTGATAACTGGTTCCCTCCCGCCATTCCAGCGTGTTCAGCGTATTGATCAGCCGGTTGGTCACCGCCTCGGCCTGATAGCCGGGAGCAACATCGGCCGTCACCCGGGACATACGTTCCGTCATATGATGTTGCAGGCGGGTCAGCGCATCCTTCAGCTCAAGACTGGCAAGTTGCGACAAAGGTATAAGCGCACCATTGGTGGAGCGTATGGTTATCTTTTCAAAGTCGTCTATCTGAGGATTGACCTCTCCCTGCGACTTAACCAGAATGGCATAATCTTCACCGCTCTCATCACGGAACTGGCCGGCATTCATCCCCACAAGGCTGGCGCGAATGGACTGGTCGATAGCGCTCAGAGGCACACCCAGCATCGCTGCTTTTTCCCGATTGATAGTCACGTGCATATCAATCTTGCGACGGGCAAGGGGGTTATCGATGCTGACCATGCCTTCAATGGTCTCCATGGCTTGCTCAACCACTGCCGCCTGTTGACGGAGAAGAGTGAGATCATCACTCAAGACTCGAATGGAGATGGGAGCCTCATAGGGAGGGCCCTGCAGCAGCTCTTTCACCAGAATTTTAGCGCCAGGGAGCTGTTGAAACTCTTTCCGCACTCTGGAGATAAATTCCCCGCGGCTCTGATCATCGCCATTTTTCAGTTGCACCAGAAGTTGTGCATAAGACGGCACCTGACGTTTGGGAATCTCATTGTAAAAAATACGTGGATTGCTCTTGCCGATGTTTGAGGTGACCGAGACCACTTCCGGGTGGCGGTTGAGAATATCCTCAGCCTCCATAACCAACCTGCGGGTATGGTCAAAACTGGCGCTCTCCGGCGCATCAATATTGACCAGCACCAAAGGTTTATCCGCCTTTGGAAACATACTGACCCCAATCAGCGGCACCAGCGTCAAACTGCTGATAAACAGGGTGATGGAGACTAACAGTATCAGCCATGGTGTGTTCAGGGCTCTTTTCAGCAGTCGAAGATAGGGCCCCTGAGCCAGCCACTCAAACCACTGCAAAACCTTTGGCGCTTTTGTACCTCCCGCGGGAAAGAGACGACTGGCCAGCAGCGGGCTAAGGGTGAGAGCAATCAGCAGCGAAGCAAGCAGCGCCAAAACCACAGTCACCGGCATAGAGCGGATAAAGGTACCCGCTCCTGTATGCAGAAGCAGCATGGGCAGAAAAGCCAGCATGGTGGTGACTGTACCGCTGATAACCGCCCAGCTCACCTGACTGGCACCTTCGACAGCTGCCGTATGTCGGTCGTGACCACTGCGTAAAAAACGGCCGACATTTTCGGTCACCACAATCGCATTATCCACAAGCAGACCGAGAGCGATCACCAGCCCGACAATGGTCATCTGCTGCAGGCCAAACCCGACCAGATCAACCCAGCCCAGAGCGATAATGATAGAGATAGGGATGGCGGTCACAATCACGAAGGCTGAGCGGGTACCCAGAGCGATCAAGGTCAGCCCGGCAACCAGAGCCAACCCCATAAGCAGGCTGCTCATAAAACTGGTCAGCCGCTTTTGAACGCTGACGCCCTGATCATGGACATAAGCCAGGCTCATATCTCCGGGCAGTGTGCTACTGACATCGTTAATGACTCTATCCAGATCATTCAGCACGGCCATGATATTACTGCCTTTGCGCTGCACCACTGAGAGAAATACACTGCGTCGTCCATTATGACGCCCTTCATAAGTAGGCAGTGCGTCAGCCATTGATACGGAGGCAATGTCTTCTATGAAAATGACTCCGGTTGCGGATGAAACCACAGCTGTTCGACGTATTTGATCCAGATTCCGAAAATCACCGCTGGTGCGGATCGTCATTCGACTCTCCCCAGCCAGAGCATGACCGCCAGGCAGGTTAACGCTGGTGGCCCGTACCGCATCAAGCAGATCCTGCAGGCTGATATTCAGTGCCTGCATTTTCAGCAGATCAGCACGGATATGAACCTGCTGATCCGGCAGCGCTTCGATGGTGACCCGTTTGATCCCCGCCACCCGCTTCAGTTTACTCTCCAGCACTTCGGCCTGAACCTTGAGATCACGGTAAGGCGCGGAGTCCGAAATAAGCGCAATCTGAAGAACATTGACATCTGCCGGGGAGATTTTATCGACCGTGAGGAACTGAATGCCATTGGGCAGATTTTCCCGCACCCGGCTCACTTTCGACACCACATCGTCGTACTTCTCATCCGGATCCGAGCCAAACAGGAACTCAACCCGAATCACTGCCATACCGTCTTCAACCTCGCCTTTTAGAACCCGGATGTCGTCCAGCTCATCGATGGCCTCTTCCAAAGGATCAAGAACGAGCTTCTCCATATCCACCGGACTGGTTCCGGGGTAAACGACACGGACTATGGCGGCCGGGAAATCAAACTGAGGATCTTCTGAGCGGGGCATGGTTAATAGCGAGACTGCGCCCAAGGCGATCAGCAGCAGAATAACAACGAGTGTGAACTGAAAATTATTGATGGCGATACGGGGTAAATTCATAACCGGTTACCCCTCCTGTCCGCTGACCACAACATGAACCTTGTCGTTTTCGTCGAGGAAGGCAGCCCCGGTGGTCACCACCTTTTCACCATTACGGAGATCGCCGGAAACAGCAACGCCCTTGCTGTCGATGGCGTGGATACGAATCTGGCGGGATGAAACCGTATTGTCGTCGTTCAATACATAGACTGTTCCCCGTGGGCTCATCGCTGAGACCAGCCCCTGTGGCGGCAGTATGATGACTCGCTCCTTCACACCAGGCTCTATGCTGATACGGCCAATATAACCTTCACGAAACTTCCGCTTCGGCTGCTTTTGTTCCGCCCCGTGTTCTGTCATGGCGTGCAGTGTTATCTCGACACTGAACAGGCCGGAGTGTGGATCAGCCGCTTCCGAAATCTCACTGATTTGGCCGGAAAAGGTATCCAGCGGCCAGGGATCGAAACGTACATTGACCCTATCGCCGTAGTCAATCCGGGCGACATGGCTATCGGAAAGAGCGGCTCGCATCACCCAGCCCCGGGTATCATCCGCCAGCTCAAACGCGACCTGACCAGAAGAGACCAGTTCATTGGCCTCGATTGACCGGCGCACAACCCGCCCCGCAACCGGAGCGGTGATGGCGGAGTAACGCAGGTTGAACTGAGCGACCTGAAGCTGGGAACGGGCAATATTTTGATCCATCTCCGCATCCTGCAGCCGCCCCAGAGAGACACTGTTCTGCCGATAGAGCTCCGCCAGTCGCCTGGCCGTGCGGGAGGCATTGTTGAACCGGGCCTCTGCCTCGACGACGCGGGCCTGAACCTCTTCCGTATCCAGCCTGGCCAACACCTGCCCGCCGGTTACGGCCTCCCCCTCTTCCACCAGAATATCCGCAACCGGCCCGCCAACCTTGAACGCCAGCTTCATAATGGCTTTGTAAGCAAGCAAGGCACTGGTTATTACCGGCCGCGCCTGCTCCCGGTATTGCACCGCAGTCACTTCAACGGAACGAATCACGGTGTTGCTGGCATGAGAATCACCGGGATCAGCACCAAGGGCGGAAAGAGAGGGCCAGAGGCTTCCGGCGGCAAACACAAGAGTTGCAAGAGCAAGATTGGATAAAAGGCGCATGAGCTGTTTTAATCCCTTGATTCGGGTTTTGTTAGAATAATCCTCATGATTACACTCTATTGTCTGATGCTTGGCTGAACAACCTATAGTAATCTTACACATTGCTGAATGGGTCGGACTTGCTTTTCAACGATTCGACGCCCATATATGCTTTAACAAAGCTGCAACAAAGGCTGTATAACTTATTTTGAACGCACAACCTGATAGTCTTCACTTCGATCTTGAACCGGTCGATGCCCGCCGTTTCGCCGACCTTTGCGGCCAATTCAACGAGCACCTTAAGCAGATAGAAAACCGCCTCGGTATCCGCATCAGCAGCCGTGGGCAGAGTTTCTCCCTGTCTGGCGATGAGCAGTTGGTACAGACCGGCCGAAATCTTCTGGAGCAGCTCTATGCTGAAACCACCGAGCTTAACCACATCACGCCCGATGTGGTTCACCTGCTGTTGCAAGAGGCCGGGATGGAACAGCAGAGTGAAGATAATCAGAGTGTGGTGATCCATACCCGCAAAGCCCTGATCCGCCCCAGAGGTAAAAACCAGCAGCAGTACGTCAAAACCATCATCAGTAACGATATCAACTTTGGTATCGGTCCTGCCGGTACCGGTAAGACCTATCTGGCCGTGGCCTGTGCCGTACAGGCGCTGGAGCAGGAAGAGGTTCAGCGCATTCTGCTGGTGCGTCCTGCGGTTGAAGCCGGTGAGAAACTGGGCTTTCTGCCTGGTGATCTGTCCCAGAAGATCGATCCCTATCTGCGCCCCTTGTACGATGCTCTCTACGAAATGCTGGGCTTTGACCGGGTGACCCGCCTGATCGAAAAAAACATCATCGAAGTTGCGCCGCTGGCTTATATGCGTGGTCGCACCCTGACGAACGCCTACATTATTCTGGACGAATCCCAAAACACCACCATGGAACAGATGAAGATGTTCCTGACCCGTATCGGCTTTGGCTCAACGGCGGTGATTACCGGTGATATCACCCAGGTCGACCTGCCCCGCAATATTCGCTCCGGTCTGCGTCACGCCATGGAAGTGCTGGAAGGCATACCCGGTATCGGCATGACTCACTTCAGCTCTCGCGATGTTGTCCGTCACCCGCTGGTGCAGCGCATTGTCGAAGCCTATGATCGCCACGAACAGTCGATCTCTGCTGAGCCGAAGCCGGGTGCTAAAAACTGATGAATGTTATGATTGATCTGCAGGTCGCCAGTAGTAGCGACAATCTGCCCTCGGAAGAGCAGCTGATACAATGGGCGACCGCCGCCGTTCGTGACGAACGTGAAGAGGCCGAAATCAGCGTTGTGATTGTCGATGCCGAAGAGGGTCAGCAACTGAACCTTCAGTGGCGCGGCAAAGACTACGCCACCAATGTACTTTCCTTCCCCTCGGACCTGCCGCCGGAACTGGGTCTGCCCCTGCTGGGTGATCTGGTAATCTGTGCGCCGGTGGTCGAACGGGAAGCTAAAGAACAGGGTAAAACCCTGATGTCCCATTGGGCGCACATGGTCATCCATGGCACATTGCACCTGCTGGGCTACGATCATATTGAAGACGACGAAGCCGAAGAGATGGAAGCGCTGGAAACAGACCTTATCATCGCTCTCGGTTTCAATGACCCTTATTGACTACTCAATCTGCCAACAACCAGTGAGGACAAGACAGAAAACCATGGCTGACGATCACCCGGGCAATCGAACATGGCTGGAGAGACTAAGACACGTTTTCTCCGGCGACCCTCAGACCCGTGATGAATTGCTGGATCAGCTTCGTGATGCTGAGCACAGCGACCTGCTCGATAGTGAAGCCCTCCGCATCATTGAAGGTGCTCTGCAGGTTTCCGAGATGCAGGTACGCGAAATTATGATTCCACGCTCACAGATGGTGTGCGTAAAGTCCGAGGACAATCCCGAGCAGTTTCTCCCGGAAGTGATAGAGTCTGCCCACTCCCGTTTTCCTGTGATTGGTGATACCAAGGATGAGATTCTGGGTATCATGCTGGCCAAGGATCTTTTGCCCCTGATCCTTGAAGACAACCGCAAGAACTTCGATATCAAAAATCATCTTCGCCACGCGGCAGTGGTACCGGAAAGCAAGCGCCTGAATGTGCTGTTGAACGACTTTCGCACCAACCGCAACCACATGGCTATCGTTATCGATGAGTATGGTGGTGTGGCCGGTCTGGTGACGATTGAAGACGTACTGGAACAGATCGTCGGCGATATCGAAGATGAGTACGATGTTGACGAAGACAGCTTTATCAAGCCGCTGGGTAATGATGAGTTTGTCGTCAAGGCACTGACGCCTATCGAAGACTTCAACGAACACTTTAAAACCACGTTCAGTGATGAAGAGTTCGACACCATTGGTGGCATTGTTATGCAGAAGTTTGGTCATCTGCCCAAGCGCAATGAAAAAGTCTCCATTGATGATTTCTGTTTCCAGATTCTGAATGCAGATAACCGTCGTATAAGACTGTTGCGGGTGACCCACGCCTGATTCAGAACTGACAACGGAACAATTTCATGGCGGCCAATCCTGTATTGGCCGTTTTTGTTTCAGGCTTTTTATTAACAACACATCGTGATTAAAAAATATGTCCATGACAATAAAAGACTGGCGTTGTTTGTTGCTATCTGGCCTTGTAGGTGCCATTGCACCTCTGGCCTTCAGTCCCTTTAACTATTGGCCGGTTATGCTGGTCAGCATCGCCCTGTTTTTCTGGCTGCTGAACAATCAACCAATAGCTACGGCGGCAGGTCGAGGCTTTGCTTACGGATTGGGGTTGTTTGGTACCGGAGTAAGCTGGGTTTATGTCAGTATCCATCAGTTTGGCAGCGCGCCGATACCTCTGGCGATTCTGCTTACTGTGCTGTTTGTCGCACTGCTGGCTGCGGTGTTTTTCGCACCGATTGCCGCCCTGTTTAGTCACTTTTCCAGAGATCGCAGTAGCTGGCAGAAAGTACTGCTGTTCTCCGGCCTGTGGATACTGGGCGAATGGCTACGCAGCTGGTTTCTGACCGGTTTCCCCTGGCTCTATGCCGGTTATACCCTGCTGGATACACCGTTTGCCGGTCTGTCGCCAGTGACCGGGGTTTACGGTCTCAGTCTGCTGCTGGCACTTACCGGTGCTACCGCTGCCTCTTTATTGGCAGAAAGAACCAAAGCACAATTTGCCCTTGTCGGTTTAACGATCGCGCTTGGTGTGACAGCCGTTTTGCTGGATGGACGTCAGTGGACAGAGAAAACCGATATTGAGCCGATCTCCTTTGCCGCCGTTCAGGGCAATATCTCTCAGGATCTGAAATGGGAGCCCGGTCATCTGGATAACACTATCCAGAGCTATCTCTCCCTCACCGCATCCCAGTGGCAGAAAGATCTGGTGTTCTGGCCTGAGAATGCTATCCCGACCTTCTACCAAAGCGTTGAAGGTCTGATGGGGCAGCTGAAACAACATGCGGACCAGACCAACACCGCGCTTATTATTGGCATGCCCTGGTACACAGACAACGATACCTACTACAACGCACTGATCGGTATGGGTGAAGCGGGTGGCACTTACTTTAAGCAGAAGCTGGTGCCGTTCGGGGAGTTCGTGCCTTTTGAGGAGCTGATTCGCGGTTTAATCGCTTTTTTTAATCTTCCGATGTCGTCTTTCAGTGCCGGCGATAGCGGTCAGGCTGGGCTCACTATAAAAAACCAGTCAGTGGCCTCCTATATCTGTTACGAAGTTGTCTATCCAGACTTTGCTGTTGCGCAGGCAAAAGACAAAGGTCTGCTATTGACCGTTTCAAATGACACCTGGTTCGGCAAATCCATCGGCCCCGCGCAACATTTCCAGATGGTAAGAATGCGTTCTCTGGAGACCGGTCGTTACCAGCTACGGGTCACAAATGATGGCATTACCGCCCTGATCGACTCGATGGGGAATGTTATCAGCACCATACCCCGCTACACCGAAGGTGTGCTGGAAGGGGAGATTCCGGTTATGCGTGGTGACACACCGTTCATGAGATTTGGTTCGTGGCCGGTGCTGCTGCTTTCTGTTCTGCTTACCTTGGCGGCCGCTGTATTTTTTAGAGATAAGCGTTCAGAGATAAGCGGCTGATCTCTATTGATGCATTCCTGGGGCGGGTCAATGATCGGCATACCTGTGAAATGCTCTTGTATGAGTCAACGTCTACCAGTAGGCTCTACACAAAATTCGCAGGCATCGTCAGCAATAGGCCCGATGCCCTGTTCTCCCTGATTCTACTGATTTTTCCAGGCGCCATGTCCAGAAAGCCA
This sequence comes from uncultured Oceanospirillales bacterium, assembly GCA_947040555.1. Taxonomy (GTDB): domain Bacteria; phylum Pseudomonadota; class Gammaproteobacteria; order Pseudomonadales; family Endozoicomonadaceae; genus Sansalvadorimonas. The sequence goes on from CAMRBW010000001.1 coordinate 119,699, forward strand.
CGTATTGTTATTCTTGCTACTGGGGGCACGATTGCCGGCTCCGCAGCAAGCGAAACCGGCGGAAGTTATACCTCCGCCAAGATTGGTGTTGATGATCTGCTGGCCGTCATCCCGGAGATTCGTCATCTCGCTGATATTACCGGCGAGCAGATTGCCAGTATCGGTTCCCAGGATATGGACGAACAGACCTGGCTAAAGCTGGCAAAACGTTGCAACGAGCTGCTGGCACAAGACGACGTTGATGGTCTGGTCATCACCCACGGCACCGATACCATGGAGGAGACCGCTTACTTTCTCCACCTGACCACTCGCTCCATGAAGCCCGTGGTGTTGACCGGTGCCATGCGTCCCGCCAATGCCCGCAGCGCTGATGGTCCCATGAATCTTTATGAAGCTGTAGCGACAGCAGTCAGCCCGGAGTCTCATGGTCTTGGGGTTATGGTTGTGACTAACGACACTGTTTTCGGTGCCCGTGACGTGACCAAATCCTGCACCACCGCCATCCATACTTTCCAGTCACCAAACTTCGGTCCGCTTGGTCACATACATGCTCAGGCCATCGAGTATCAACGCAAGCCCCAGCGTAAACATACGACTGAGTCCGAATTTAACGTAGACCAAATCGAACAGCTGCCCAAAGTCGCTATTGTTTATGCTCACGCAGGAGCAGACAGCGCACTGGCTGTGGATGCGTTCGCTTCTGCCGGTTATGACGGTATCGTTCATGCGGGATTCGGTAACGGCAATTTCCACAGCAAAGTGGGTGAGGCTCTGCACAAGGCTACTCAGAAGGGTGTTCATGTCGTTCGTGCATCACGGACCGGCAGTGGCGCTGTGACCGAAGCCGGAGAGGTCAGCGATACTGAGCTGGGTTCTGTAGCCGCCGGTCTGTTGAACCCGCAGAAAGCCCGTATCCTGTTACAGTTGGCACTCACTGTGACCAGAGATAGAGAGCGCGTTCGGGAGATGTTCAGAGCTTATTAACAGGCGTCGCTTTTTCCCGTGCCGTAGGCAGTGAATAGCTATTCAGCCAGTCGCTGTTCGCCTTTTACCATGGAAATGCAATCCCTGTTTCCCTTGTTCGGGGCGAGCGGCTGTTTATGCTCTACACAGGTCTCAAACACATGGCGTGCGAAGGTTTACCCTCTACAAAAAAGAAAAGTACTGACCAATAACAATGGCTGACAGAAACTTGATCAGGCGATGATCGACCTCTTCAGGCTTACTGACACTGAGTGACCATTGATTTTTACTGTTTAAAGACTTCTTCAGGGTGGCAATTCCCTTCGTAGAGGCGGCAGCAGAGTAGAGCTGTAGCTCTTTATCTTCCAGATCAAGAGTTGCCTCTTCGAGAAGGTGTTTTTCACTGTCTTCCAAGCGGAATTTAGCATCTTTGAATGTCAGCGGGGTTGTAATGATATAGCCCAGCGACTCTCCATTAGACCCTCTCACATGGTAACTGTGCCAGTAAATATCAGGCATAAAAGGGATATAGCTTGACCATGTGAACTCCGCAGTAGCATCCCAGCTGCCATCGTTTTTATAAAGGTCGTATGAGGTGAAGGCCCTTAGCGCCTGTTTTCTGACGGCGTTGTCGATGCCATTTTGTTGATCTTCAAACTGATAGTCACCACCCAGCATGCCACTGTCTGTGGTGATTCGAATATTATAAGGTTGTGTTACAGTCAGATGCCCTTCGATCGCTGTAAGCGCAGAGTCCTGAGACGGTAACGCTCCTAAAAGATCACTGAAAAGAGCAATCAAAATTACAGAAACAAACCCTGATAGGACACACTTCATGCCATGCCGATCCATTTTACACCCACCCTATCTCCGGTGAAGCGAATCAGAATAGTTGGATTTTCCCAGTACTTAAAGCCTCGTCCTTCCATAAACTTTGTAATGCAAGCGATACCATGCCAGCCCCATATACTCTTTCAATGCCAGATTACTTTTATACAACTCTTCCGTATTGGGCAGCCAGCCAGACAGGCTCCCGAGCGAGCGCCTCTTTTCTTTAAAAGCCGTTGGTGCCGGCAGACAGTCCAGCCCTGCCGCTGAGAACGCATAACACGCACGCTTGAGATGCGAGGCATGGCTGACCAGTAATATTCTGGAGATATTTTCCTTCTTCAAAATATCTGCCGAGTAGCGGGCATTTTCCCATGTTGATAGGCTATCCACCTCCATCCAGGTTGCTGGCGAATCCTGTTTCTCCAGAAAACGCTGCATAACTTCCGCTTCATTGATGCCGTGAAAAGTGCCTCCCGATACCAGGATCGGGAGGTGGGTCTGTTTTGCCAACAGAGTGGCGTAGCGCAGGCGCTGTAAAAGGAAGGCTCCTGGTTGAGGTTCATTTCCGTATTCCGGAGTTTTTTCCGACACATCGCACCCAAGTACGACAATGGCCTGTGCTGTCATTGTAGAACGGGATGACAATGGTTTTATATCATGCTCCAGCCCACGCAACAGCGCATTCGCTATGACCCCAATGGAGAGCAGATAGAGAGAAACGGTGGCAACCACTACCAATCCAAAGGCAAGCTGGTGAGAATAGAACCAGCACACCAGAGCAGTAGTCAGAAAGAGCAACAGCAGACCGGAAGGTTGTAGAACGCTTTTGACGATATCCATCATGTTATCCTTGTATTACGTGTACGATTCTGATTTTTCAATCGGCTCAAACTACACTGTTAAGGTAAGCGTGATTTTATAATGGAAGCCACTCGGATTCCTCTGTGGAGGAAAAGGTTCTATTTTTTTTATATCAATTTCAATACCTGTCATGCTAATGGACACATCGCATTCTTTTTTTTTGCCGTCAATATTGGTGAAATGAATTGTTAGTTGCAAATTTTAATTATTTTTTTCACATAGTTTAAGATTGACTACTGTGTCATGAAACAGCTCACTCTTATCGTTAAATCCAGCGATTTGTAAAACCTTTTCTGAATAAAAAAACTGTTAATAAGTATCAAAATATGTATGACGTTATTGTCTGTTTCTTTATAAACAGGAGGCAGGTAACATGAACACCTCCTCTTTAATTTAACTTCCTCATTATCTTTAATGTTATTATTGATTTTTATTTCTTCCGGCCATTCTATATTATCATAAGTACATGTACTGGTGGCTTTTGCAGAGTTTGATATTGTTTCATCCATATGATTAAATAGATGTCCAAGGGTTGATCCTGATTGATTATCAACGCTTATCAAATATTGTACAAATTTTTCGGGGTCGAGTTGAGCTTCTTGAATTAAAGCATTCTTTTGAGATTCTTTTAAACTAAAATTTTGTGCGGAAATGGGTTGCGTTTTCAGATTGCAGTCTTTCTGATGTTTTGTTATGCATTTAGTCTCTCTGTTCTGAAAGTCACACCCGCGGAATTTATAGCAACATGATAATAGTTTTGAACACTTATGTTTACTCATTGTTTCAATCGAGCCCTTCATGTCACATTTATCTGATTGACAGCTCTAATGCAAATTGTTAATCCAAATCTTAACCATAATTTCTTGATAGATTGGCTTATCAGATGCCTGACATTTGAGACACGTATTGGCACACGTATTTTTCTGATGTTTTTCTTTAATATGTGTTTTGCACAAAACCGTACCACAATTTTGGCACTGTAAAGCTTTTTCGTTCACCTCTTGGGTGACAAGCTCTGTACAAATAATACAATACAGATTATCCCCTACTATCGCCTGTAGAGTTCTGCCATTTTGAATAACTTTTTTGCTTTTTTTGAGGAGGCGACGTAGTGTCATGTTTTTTTGTAAACCCACCTGTTGAAGTACTTGGCCGATCCATTAAACATCCTCCCTCAATTCTCAATTTGGTTTATTGCACGATTGTACACATCGTAAGACTTTTATTTCCGGAAAGAGTTCTCTCTTCTTACAAATAGATATGTCAGATATGCTTATGGAATGAAAACCAGCAGCAGAGATGCTGGTTTGATTTTTTAATCTTTACAAATGGGGTGCAATAAAATCAGGAATAATGCCAGCTTCAGCAATCACCGCATCCACGTCTGTACCACGATACACGCCACACTCCAGCAGCAGGGTTTTAAAGCCCATGGCGTTACCACCAAGAATATCGGTGTAGAGCGTGTCGCCTACCATCAATACCTTTGATGGATCGGTAATGCCATGGCGTTCGGCAACATAATTGAAAATAGTGCCACCAGGTTTACCAAATAGCTGTGGCTTCGCCTGCTGACCAGTTTCCATAACCAGGTTGTCAGCAAAGTAACCCGGTGTCGCATAAATATGGATACGACCATCAACAACATTGGGAGCCCCCATATCCGGGTTACCAACAGCCAGATTGAACTGACGACCACGGGCGGATTCAACAAGGTTGGCCTGCATTTCTGCATTCCAGGTACTACCGGCAAGGAACAGAATGCTGTCGATCCCTGCCGGAACAACACCATTCAGGCCGTTTAGATTGGTCATGCCGGCAAGCAACTCATCGGAGGGGTGAACCGTTGGCGCAACATAGGCCCAGCTCTCTTTACCATCCAATGTCTTCAGCCAGCTCTCGGTAATATCGAGACTGGTGACAACTTCGTTACTGGAGAAATCAAATCCTCTGGCAGCATATCTGTCCGCAGCGACAGCCTGGTTAGTCATAGTGTCATTGGAGACGACACAGAACGCCTTACCCATCCTGCGTATTTCGGCCATAACCTCAATAGCCCCATCAATCGGCGTAGTACCTCGGCACAGCACACCATAAGAGTCGAGCATAATCAGCTCGAATTGATCCAGAATCTCGGCGATACCACGGATACGTTGCGTTGGAGACAGAGGGTTTTTGACCGCTGGATACCACTCCATACGGCGGACATAGCACTGGCTCAGGATCGGCAGGTTAATTTCTATCATTATCTGTTTACACCATTAAGATAGGTTGATGGGTAAGGTAGCCTGGCGGGAATAAGGCACCGGTTCATTCATCCGACAGTTTATCCACAATGGCATCAAGAAAGCGCCGAATGATCACCAGCTCCCGCTCCTTGAAACCGTCCTGCAGTATAATGTTCAGCTGATTCAGCAGCGGGCGGGCTCTGGTCAAAGCCTGCAAGCCCTCAACGGTAAGCAACACGCGTTGACCGCGGCCGTCTGTCGGAGAGGGCGTGCGTTTGACCAGGCCGTTCTTTTCCAGACGAGAGACCATCCCGCTGGTTGCTGCTTTTCCGAGCCCGAGAGACCGGCCAAGTTCAGCCTGCAGGCAGCCGTTGCGTTTCTGGAGATGTACCAGCGCAGAGATTTGGGCAGCAGAAACGCCAACAAGTTCCAGAGTCTGACGATCGACTTCCCGGAAGAGTGACTGTTGTGCTGAATTCAGCAAAAAATAGAGTGTGTTTTCCATGGTGAGGATTATCGTTCGCAGGCGAACCTTGAGCAATACCTGTTTATTGTTATTGGTATTTTCCGAAGCTTAAATCCGGTATAGGATCTACCGTTTTATAGAGTAGGTAAAGACAAACACAGGAAGCAGCAAAGATAGAGGAGGTAAGACCACCATGAAAAAAGGTATTTTGACACTGGCACTAGTAGGCATCGCAGGCATGGCAGTCATCGCCGGCGTCGCATTATTCCCAAAAAAAACCACCGACTCCCAGCCCCAACCAGAAGCAGGTGCACACACAATGTCTTCCAAAATAGAGTTGAAAAAACATCTCAGCCCTTTGCAGTACAGTGTGACCCAGGAAGACGGTACTGAACGTCCATTCGATAACAAGTACTGGGACAATAACGAACCGGGCATCTATGTGGATGTTGTCTCCGGTGAAGCACTGTTCAGCTCGCTGGATAAATACAAATCCGGCACCGGCTGGCCCAGCTTTAGCAAACCACTGGTATCGGGAAATATTGTTGAGAAAACCGATAGCTCCTGGTTTATGAAACGCACAGAAGTGCGCTCCAAAGCGGCAAATTCCCATCTTGGTCATGTCTTTAATGATGGCCCACAGCCCGCCGGTCTACGTTACTGCATGAACTCGGCAGCACTGCGTTTTATTCCCGTAAATAAACTCAAAGAGGAGGGTTACGGCGAATTTCTCGCCCTGTTTAAATAAAGTCAGTATGCTCCCTCCATTCACTTTGGCAGGCTTTATTTGTGGAACTGATAGATATTGGCGTAAATCTTGGCGATAGCGCCTTCGACAAAGATCGTGATGACGTCGTCAATCGAGCGATAACGGCTGGCGTCACCACGATGATTCTTACCGGTACGACACTGGAAGGGTCTCAAGCCTGCCTGAAACTTGCGGAGCAGTATGACGACTTCTGTTATACGACAGCAGGCATTCATCCTCACTATGCCAAAGATTCCAGCGATCAGCACTTCAAAGAGCTGCGCTCTTTATACGACGAAAGTAAGGTAGTAGCCGTCGGTGAAGCGGGTCTCGATTTCAACCGGGATTTCTCCCCACGCCCCGTACAGGAGCAGGTGTTTGAGAAGCAGATTGAGCTGGCCATCGAAACGGGTCTGCCCCTATTCTGTCATGAAAGGGATGCATCTCAACGCTTTGCGGATATGGTAAAGAGCTACCGTGACGAGATCTCTGATCTGGTCGTACACTGCTTTACTGCCGACAAAGAGAGCCTGTACCGCTACCTTGATCTTGATCTGCACATCGGCATCACCGGCTGGGTCTGTGATGAACGCCGTGGCTTTCATCTGCACCCGCTACTGGAAGATATTCCCGCCAACCGGTTGATGGTCGAGACGGACTGCCCTTACCTGCTGCCAAGAACTCTGAAGCCAAAACCAAAAAGCCGCCGCAATGAACCGTCGTTTCTTCCGGAAATCATCATGATGCTTGCCGGACAGCTCAATAAAAGTGCCGAGCAGGTTGCTCAGGAGACCAGCCAAACCGCAAAAGCGTTTTTCCGCCTGATCTGACGGTCATTGGCATGAAGATGATCAGGCAAAAAACCAGACTGATCATCGACCATTCTGTTTAGCATGGAAATGCAGTCTCTATTGCCATTATTCGGAGTGGGCAGCATTTTCAGCTCATGGCTGTTTATATGCTAATGGCTGTTTATACGCTCATGGCTGTTTATACGCTCATGGCTGTTTATACGCTCATGGCTGTTTGGCTCCGGCTCAGCTTTTCTTTTATGCCCTTGACTCCCGTCAAGGAATAACAAAACAAAGACGAACATTATCACACGCCAGTGTTCGATATTTTGATCGAACACTGTGACCACTTTGCCCCATAAATATAAATAAAACTCTAATAAATAAAATGCTGGTGACTGCTAAAAAAACAGCCGTCATCAGGGAGAAGCAGAGATGTCCAATGAGAACGCCACAGCGATCCATCAGCCGGCTGCAACCCGTATAAATCTAAAAGATCCCTTAATGTTTATTGCGGGATTTGGTCTATTTTTCGGCATGATCGGGTATACCATGGGTCTGCCCAATATGCTCAGCACCATTATGGGAACTGCCCATGATCTGCTGCTGAATACGGCTTTTTTCATCATGTCCCTGATGGTGATTACCGGTGCCCTGAGTAGCCTTCTTGTAGAGTACAAAGTCATCGCCCTGTTGGAGAAAGTTCTCGCTCCTTTTATGGGGGTACTTTACAACCTGCCGGGGCGCGCAGCTCTGGCCGGCATTATGACCTTCTTCTCTGATAATCCCGCCATTCTCAGCTTTGCTGGCGACAAGAACTTTGCCCGTGGTTTTAAGCCTATTCAAATGGCTTCCATGGCGAACTTTGGCACATCTTTTGGAATGGGGTTTGTGGTTGTCGCCTTTATGTCTTCTCTTAGCCTTGGCACCGGTGAGAGCCCAGCCGCAGCGACCATGATTGGCCTGCTGGCAGCTATCGGCGGCTCAATTATTTCTACACGACTGATGCAGTTTTTCTGTCGCCGCGATTTTATTGGTCAGGAATTGTCGCTGGATGCCATTGGCTCGGACAGTGAGACTGAACAGCAGGATGGGGAAAAAGAGGAAGACTCCGGTCTTGTGCGTTTTATGGACGCAATGCTCGAAGGTGGTAAGAACGGTGTACAACTGGGTATGTCTATTATCCCCGGTATCGTCATCATTACGACTCTGGTCTTCTTGCTGACCATGGGAGCCCCGGAAGGCGGCTATAGCGGTGGTGCTTACGAAGGTGTTGGTCTGTTGAGTGGTCTTGGGGAGAGCTTTTCCGGGCTCTTTTACATTCTGTTCGGGTTCCAGTCTCCTGAATTGATTGCTTTCCCGCTCTCCACTTTGGGATCGACAGGTGCCTCTCTCTCGCTGGTTCCCCCTTTCATTGAGAAGGGCATTATTGGCGGTAATGAGATTGCTGTTTTTACAGCGATCAGCATGTGCTGGAGCGGTTTCCTGTGCACTCATACCGGCATACTGGATCCCCTCGGCTTTCGTAAATTGGCCGCTAAAGCCCTTTTGTCCCATGCCATTGGTGGTATTGCTGCGGGCACGATTGCTCATTACCTGTACCTGGTTCTCTAAGCCGGTTCGCCGTATGACTCTATAGGCTTTGCGAAAGATAGATTTCCACATAAGGATGGTGTCGTGAGTAAGTTCCCCAGCATATTTAACGAAGTGGTTGGGCCGATTATGCGGGGCTGTTCCAGCTCCCATGTTGCTGCCGCTCTGCGTATCGGCCTGATTGTCCACGACCTGCTCGATGGGCAACCCGCCAGCTCAACCGTGACTTTTGATAGTAAGGAGGCGTTGTCTGCCAGTTATGACGGACAGGGTTCTGCTATGGGTTATAGCGGCGGCCTGGTCGGTTTTCCTCCTGATAGCGACCAGCTGGCTTATGCGCGGGAGATCGCCGCGAACAAAGGTGTGGCTATTCATTTTGTCGTTGATGATGTGCCCACCAATCACCCGAATACCTACCTGATTGAAGCTGAAAGCCTGAGTGGGCGCCGGTTATCAATGGAGGCGGTTTCCCTGGGTGGTGGTGCCATTGAAATTCGGCGATTGATGGGGATCGGGGTGTGTCTGGCTGGTGATCTGTTTTTGACCGTACTCCATAGTCTGAACAGCACAGCGGCTCAACAAGAGTGTGCAAAAATTGCTCTTGAAAACGACAGTGCTCAAGTGATTACTGTCGAGCATTGTCAGCACCACGAAAACGGCAGTTCTCTGGTGATTGTGGGCTCTCGTCAACCATTGTCTGACGACACGGTTACGAAACTGATTGTACAGTTGCAACCCGCATTTTGTGCACAGGTTCGCCCGGTTATGCCTGTTCTTGCTGGTGCTGGTAACCAACTTCCCTTCACCTCAGCAGAGGAGATGCTGGCTTACGGTGGTGACAAGATGAGTCTGGCTGATCTGGCTTACTGCTATGAGCAGGCTCGCAGCGGATTTTCCCGCGAACAGTTGCAGGATTTGATGGGCGGTGTCGCACAAGTCATGCGTAACAGTATTGATGCCGGTCTGCAGGGTACGTTTTATGAAGACCGTATCCTGCCGGCTCAGGCACCGTTAACCAGAACGCTGGAAAACAACCCTTTGATCCAGAGTTCCATGCAGCGCAGTATTGCTTATGTTTCAGCGTTGATGGATATGAAAAGCTCAATGGGGCTGATTGTCGCGGCTCCTACCGGGGGTGCTTGCGGCGCTTTGGGTGGAGCGGTGTGGAGTGCCGTTGATACTTTGGGCGGGAATGGTGATGATGCTATTGATGCTTTGATGGCCTCGGGTGTCATTGGTGTTTTTATCGCCAAAAATGCTACTTTTTCCGGAGAGGAAGGCGGCTGTCAGGCTGAATGTGGTTCTGGCTCTGCCATGGCCGCCGCCGCACTGGTACACCTGATGGGAGGCACTGCTACGCAGGCTGTTAATGCTGCGGCTCTGGCCTTGCAAAACACTCTGGGGCTAGTGTGTGATACGGTGGCGGATCGGGTGGAATTCCCCTGCTTGGGACGTAATGTGATGGCAGCTACCAATGCTTTGTCGTCTGCTGGTATGGCGATGGCCGGTTATCGCAATATCATACCTCTGGATGAAACCATTACCGCATTAAGCGATGTAGCCCGTCGTATACCGCTAGAGTTGCGTTGTACTGGAATGGCTGGTTTGGCCACCACACCAACGGGAAAGGCACTTCATAAAAGACTCTTGAATGGTGAATCTGTGCAGGTGTTGGAAATAGCCTGACCGGTTTCTCCCCGGTTCATATAAACGACACTATAAATATTCAGGCTGGGATTCATTTCGACATCCTCAGCCTGAGACTTTCCAGTCAAACTCAATCAGCGAATTTTCTACATAGCGGGATAGGTATACCCAGCCGCAATACCCAATGGTAAGCCCAAAGACCAGTAGATCAGCAGATAGATAGTCCACAGAACAAGCAGGGCAATGGAGTAAGGCATCATGGTAGAAACCACGGAACCAATACCAATATCCTTGATATAACGCTTACAGAACACCAGAATCAGCGGGAAATACGGCAGCAGTGGTGTAATGATATTGGTGGAAGAGTCACCTACCCGGTAAGCGGCCTGAGTCAGCTCCGGAGAGATGCCAACAGCCATCAGCATGGGTACAAAGATCGGACCAATCAGTGCCCATTTTGCAGAGGCAGAACCGATCACCAGATTGACAAAACCGCTAAGAAAGATAACGCCGACAATAGTCATCTGACCGGGCATATTGAGTGCTTTCAGGCCTTCCGCACCGGCCAGTGCCAGCAGCGTTCCCAGGTTGGAGTCACCAAAGACCACCAGAAACTGAGCACAGAAGAACGCAATCACCAGATAGCTACCCATACCGCTCATGGACTGGGTCATGGAGCTCATCACATCCGAGGATGACTTGAACGTTCCGGCAATGCGGCCATAAACGATACCCGGTAATACAAAGCAGAAGAAGATAAATGGCACGATGGAACGCATCATGGGCGCGCCGAAGGAGGTCAGTGAACCTTCCGCATCACGCATGGGCGAATTTTCCGGAATGCCGATTAACGCAATAATAGTCAGACACGCCAGCAGAACAGAACCGGCCGCACGGAATGCCTTATTTTCCAGAGGCGTGATACTGCCCATCTCCGGAGCATCTTCAACATCGTCGTCAATCTTCAGAGTTTTATTCAGACGTGGCTCAACAATACGCTCTGTCACATACCAGCCAACCGCAACCACTAACAGGCTGGACGTTGCCGTAAAGAAGAAGTTACACAGTGGGTTAACCAGATATCCAAGGTCGTAGAGCTGGGCGGCAGACTGGGTAAAACCCTGCAACAGGGGATCAACGGCTGAAGGCACAAAGCTGGCAGAGAAACCTCCGGAAACACCGGCAAAAGCCGCAGCAATACCTGCCATCGGATGACGACCCGCTGCATAAAAGAGCACGCCGCCGATGGGAATAACCAATACATAACCAGCGTCAGATGCCGCATGGCTGAGTATACCGACCAGTATCAGCACCGGTGTCAGAGAACGAGCAGGTACCACGCTCATCATCTTTTTCAGAGCTGTACTGATAAAGCCTGACTGCTCGGACACACCCACACCCAGAACCGCTACCAGCGAGATACCCAAAGGGGCAAAACCGACAAAGGCGGGAACCATATTAGCAACAAATTCAGCCAGATAGGTTGGAGTGACAAGGTTTTCCACGACCAGCATTTCACCGGTACTGGGCAAAACAAAATTCCAGGAAAACTGAGACAGGATTAACGACACAATAAAAACAATACCGACACCGTAGGCAAACATCATACCTGGGTCTGGCAGTTTATTGCCTGTGGCTTCAATACCATCAAGAAAACGTTGCAGTAGCGGTTTTTTGTCCAACGGTCGTTTAACAATGAGTTCGCTCATGAATATCTCCGATGTTCAAGGGGTCATCATTGCTCAACAACTACACTGCTATGAGCAGGTATGAGCGGGGTAAAGCGATAACACTAAGGACAGTGGGCAGGGAGTCTGACTCCCCGCCTCTGGGCAAATCTCAGTTATTAATGGTGTTCATACTAACGGTTTTCATACCAAACCGTTTTCAGTTCTGCATATTGATCGTGGGCCGCAAGAGACTTGTCACGACCGCCAAAACCGGACTGCTTAAAGCCACCAAAAGGCGCTGTACTATCACCTTCCGAGAAACAGTTTATGGACACTGTTCCGGCTTTGATCAGGCGAGCCATACGGTTTGCGACGTGTATATTTTCGGTATGCAGGGAAGAAGCAAGACCATAGTTGGTATCGTTGGCTATCTGGATAGCCTCCTCTTCGGTCTTGAAGGTGATCACGCTGAGCACCGGCCCAAAAATCTCTTCCTGGGCGATGGTCATATCGTTAGTGACATTGTCGAAAATGGTTGGCTCGACAAAGTAACCACCGGTTTCCTTCAGTACCTGCTTGCCGCCCAGTCGCAGCTCCGCACCCTCTTCAAGGCCCTTCTCGATATAAGAGAGCACATTGTTCATGTGCTTTTGCCCGATCATGGAGCCCAACTTTACTTCTGGATCCAGAGGATCACCCAGTTGCCAGCCTTCCATCTCGGTCAGAAGCGCTTTCAGCAGAGGCTCTTTCAGGCTTTCATGGACAATCAGACGGGAACCGGAAGAGCAGTTTTCACCCATGTTCCAGAAGGCAGCCGCCGCAACATGTTGGGCAGTGGTCTTTAAATCAACCACATCCGGCATAACAATCTGTGGGCTCTTGCCGCCCAGCTCCAGAATAATACGCTTCAGGTTGGATTTCGCCGCGTATTCCAGGAACTTGCGACCCACAGAAGTTGAACCGGTGAAGGCGCAGCAATCAACCTCCATATGCAGGCCCAGCGCCTGGCCAACAACAGAACCTTCGCCGGGAATAACGTTGAACACACCGGCTGGGATACCGGCTTCGAGAGCCAGCTCCGCCAGACGGATAGTACTCAGCGTGGTAATTTCAGCAGGCTTGATAATGATGCTGTTACCCATGGACAGGGCAGGGCCAAGTTTCCAGGCCGCCATCTGAGCCGGAAAGTTCCATGGCAGAACTGCTGCTACAACACCGATAGGTTCACGGATGATCATGCCCAGATTGTCACGACTAGTTGGACATACTTGGTCGTATATCTTATCCGTGGCTTCGGCGTGCCAGCGGATGCACTCGGCGGTTTCGTGAATATCGGTGTACAGGGTTTCAGAGACCGGCTTGCCGGCTTCCACGACTTCCAGCAGAGCCAGTTCCAGAGCGTGCTCATCAATCAGGTCGGCAAATTTGACCATGATACGACGGCGGTCGGCTGGTGCCAGACGCGACCAGTCTCCACGTTCAAAGACTTCGCGAGCATTCTGAACAGCCAGCTCTACATCTTCTTCACCACACAGCGCGATATGGGTAAATACCTGACCGGTGGCTGGGTTTTCGGCGGGAAAGGTTTTGCCGGAAAGTGCATCGACTGCTTTGCCATTAATGATGGCTTTGGTGTGAAACTCCAGCGATGCCAGAGCCTCTTTAATGACCTGATGATTCAGCTCAACCATTACTTTCTTCCTTCGTTTTTAACTTCCACAAATAGTTGCCTCCCGTCATTCCCGCACCGGCGGGAATGACGGTGGTGTTCTTTTTATCTGTCAGGAGACATCAGCGCCATATTGAACCGAGTATCCGGCGTTCCTGCAACAATGTCTGATACCATCTTGCCGGTAGCGGGGCCGAGACTGACGCCCATCATGGCGTGACCCGTGGCGGCGATCAGGTTTTCATGTTTTTTGAACCGTCCAATAAAGGGCATGCCATCAGGAGAACATGGACGCATACCACTCCATACCGGGTCGGCAGACATTAGTGCTTCAGCAAAATCCGGATAGTACTGACCTACCGCTTTACGCAGGCCATTGAGCTTGCCCTGATTGATTTTTTCACCTTCGGCCAGCAGCTCCATGGTGCCGCAGAAGCGCAGCTTTTCGCCCATGGGCGTGATGGTGACTTTGGCTTCGGTCATGATAGCGGGGATGCGGTTAAGCTTGCCGGGGTTATCAAGCGTGAGGCTGTAGCCCTTGCCTGATACTACCGGCAGATTGTCACCCAGCAATTTGGCAACTTCTCTGGAGAAGGCTCCGGCAGCAAGTACAAACTCATCGCCTGCAATACTGGTGGTTTCGCCATCGCCGGAACGAACAAGAACATCAGTTAAACGACCATTAGCATCTTGTTCAAAACCGACCGCCTCGGTATTGCTCAGCAATACGGTATCGTCAGACTGTTGCAAGCCTTTAACAATGGCCTGCATAAAGCGAGCAGGATCGATATGGCTATCGCATCGGAAGTGAACGCCACCACGTACATCGACTCGAACATCAGGTTCCAGATCCTGAACCTGCTGACCGTTGAGAATGGCAACGTCCAGACCCAGTTCCTGAGCCTGCTGGGCGAGTTCTACCTCTTCTTTTTCCGCTTTTTCGGTTTTGTACAGCATGAACAGGCCATGTTTGCCCATTTCAAATTCAAGACCGCTGTCGTTTGAAAGACTGCCGTACAGCTCGTGGCTGTACAGGTTGAGATCAAGAATCGTCTGCTTGCAGCGGTCTACGTTAGTCTGGTTGGCGTTGCGGAAAAAGCTCAGTAGCCAGAACAGGCTCTGCATATCAAGCGTCGGCTTAACATTGAAAGGACTTTCGGGCTGGAACATCCACTTCAGGCCCTTGGCAATAATGCCCGGTGCCGCCATGGGGATAAAATGGCTGGGAACCAGCATGCCTGCATTGCCGGAGGAACATCCTTCGCCAATGGTTCCCTTGTCGATAATAGTGACCTGGTGGCCTTGTTGCTTTAGATACCAGGCCGAACAGAGACCGACCATTCCGCCGCCAATGACCACAACCTTACGATTTGACATAGCACCGCACCTTATTATTTTTTGTGACGCTTTATTTTTTTTAGCTCTTTATATTTAACGACAGCTCGTCCCTGAGCCGTCTTTGTGCAGACATTAATGTATTACTGTCGCATGTCCCGATAGCGGTTAAATAACCTGAAAACCAGCCGCATAAGGGTCATCTTCAGGATCAATAGTGATGTTGTTGTAACCGGTAATTCTGGCCCAGCCTTCAATGGCGGGAATGATAGCGACCTTACCTGCCACTTCGGTGATCCGTTCAATCCGACCTTTGAACTGACTGCCGATGTAACTTTCGTTTACATAGACATCGCCTTCTTTTAGCAGACCTTTGGCAAACAGCTGTGCCATACGGGCAGATGTTCCGGTGCCACAGGGAGAGCGATCCAGCGCATTTTCACCGACCAGCACAGCGTTGCGACCATGGGAGGTTTCATTGATCGGCTTGCAGGTGAACTGGATATGGCTCAGACCATTGATGCGCGCATCTTCCGGATGAATAAAATCATATTTTTCATTCAGGCGAGTACGCAGTTCACAACCGATTTTGATCAACTCTGCGGCTTTAAATGCGTAAATGCCGGGGAAGTTTTGTTGCGGATCAATAATGCCGTAGAAGTTGCCACCATAGGCGACATCGACTGTCAGTTTGCCCAGAATATCAGACTCAACTTCCAGACCTTCGTTGTGCAGGAATGAGGGCACATTGATGATCTGAACCGACTTCACCTTTTTGCCTTCCTGAGTGTAACGGGCCAGAACCAGACCAGCTGGTGTCTCCAGTCGCAATTCACCCGGTGTTTTCGGTATGACCAAACCTTCTTCAATGGCAAAGGTGACGGTGCCGATCGTGCCGTGACCGCACATAGCCAGACAGCCGCTGGTTTCAATATACAGAACAGCAATGTCGTTGGCGGGATCGTGGGGCGGGAAAAGAATGCTGCCGGACATCATGTCGTGGCCGCGGGGCTCAAACATCAAACCGGTACGAATCCAGTCGTATTCATCCAGAAAATGCTGGCGCTTTTCCAGCATGTTATTGCCTTTGAGCAGAGGCCCTCCGGCGGCAACCAGGCGAACCGGGCAACCGCAGGTGTGTCCATCAATACAGAAAAATCTCTTACTGGCCATCGTCTTATTCTCGTTATTGTTAATCGTGCCACCAGATTTTGTGTATTAGTTGATTTTTGTGGCCTCAATAACGTCCAGTATCTCTTTTTCCGCCTCAGGACTCAGAGGAAGGCGTGGTAAGCGACTGTAGCCGCCTTTAATGTCTCGGGCATTCTGGAAGGCTTTGGTTGCCTGAATCAGCTTGCCGGATTCCAGTACGCGCAGGGATGGCAGAAGG
This sequence comes from uncultured Oceanospirillales bacterium, assembly GCA_947040555.1. Taxonomy (GTDB): domain Bacteria; phylum Pseudomonadota; class Gammaproteobacteria; order Pseudomonadales; family Endozoicomonadaceae; genus Sansalvadorimonas. Next base: position 135,891 of record CAMRBW010000001.1, read on the forward strand.
CGCTGGTAGATCTCCAGACCGGCAACATGATCTTTTTCAATCGCGGTCTTGTTGAACAGATCCACAGCCATGCGCGGTGCAAAGTTGGCACATACGCACACCCAGCCGGAAGCACCTGCCATGAAGGATTCCCAGGCCATATCTTCCCAGCCGCAGAACACACCAAGCCTGTTACCCAGACGACCACGGATCTCTGTGATGCGCTTGATATCGCCAGTGGACTCTTTGACACAATCCACGTTTTCCAGTTCGGCAAGACGGCACAGCAGGTCAATCCCAATATCAACACCGGCACTGCCTGGGTTGTTGTAGACCATGATGGCTGTATTGATATTGTCGTTAACCTGCTTGTAAAACTGGAAGATCTCTTCGTCGTCCAGCCCGGCTCCAGGAGGAGGCAGAATCATCACCCCTTCAGCGCCGTGCTTAGCCGCATGGTTAGCGATCTCAATAGTATCTTCTGCCTGGGCGGAAATAGCGCCTACGACCGCAGGAACACGACCATTGATACGTGCCAGAGCAAATTCAGTCAGTGTCTTGCGCTCAGCAAGAGACATAACGCCGAATTCGCCAGTGGCACCGGCAATCAGAATGCCGTGGACACCGCTATCGATAAAATATTCGATATTGTGTTCAACCCCTTCAAAGTCAAAGGAACCATCCTTTTTGAAAGGTGTGGTCATGACCACATAAACACCGCTTAATTTGTTCATCTACCCGTGATTCCCCGTGATTTCATGTTGAGAATCCGCTGCCAGATTTTTTTCTGGAAAAATGGTTCAGCGGTATTGCTCTATTTTTATACGATTATCAGCCTGGGCTCTGTCCGGAACCGTGCGTCCGGAACAGTGAATAAAGTGTGTGAAATAGTGGACGCGGTACCCATGTGTCGTATTGATGCACGTCAAGAAAAGAGACTAATGACACAAAAAAAAACAGATCCGAACATCTTTTCTCAGAACGGCCCAGGAAATGCGATGGAAATTTTGCACAGATCAATAAAACGAACACCATTACCTAATTAAATGGTTCTCTGTCATGATGATGTCCTCAAAACACCGGCGCAGATCACGACCTTACGTGAAAACGTGCGTCAAAACATGCGTAAAAAACAGATAAAAAACAGGAGCCGTATATGCCTTCTTCCGTCGCTCTGCGTGTGGAAGCGATAAGAGCTTATCTGCAATCGCACCAGCTGGATGCTCTTATTCTGCCGACCGCTGATCCTCATCTGGGTGAGTATCAACCTGAAAATACCCTGCGTGTGACCTGGCTGAGTGGGTTTCATGGTGAAAACTGCGTGGTGGTGATTACTCGGGAAAAGGCCGGGATTTTTGTTGATGGCCGCTTCACAGTTCAGGTTAAACAGCAGGTGCCTGCTGACGTTTATGACTATCTGCACATGGTCAATGATTGCCATCTGACATGGACTATGGATCAGTTGCCAGCCGGTAGTCGTATTGCTGTGGATGCCTCACTGTTCGGTATCCGCTGGTATCAGAACGCCGAAACAACCTTTACCAGCAATGGCTATGAGCTGGTCAGCCTGCCGGAAAATCCAGTTGACCAGATCTGGGAAGATCGTCCGGCGGCCCCTTCTGCTGCCATTGAATTGTTCCACAATGGTGGCTGCAGCAGTTTGGAAAAGAGACAGCAGGTGGCCGAGCGTCTGCAGACAAACGGTCTGGACGCAACGCTGCTGACTCAGCCAGAAGACACTAACTGGCTGTTGAATATTCGCGGTTGTGATATCCCTTATGTGCGCACGGCACTGAGCTTTGGTCTGCTCAGAAAAGACGCAACGCTGGAACTGTTTATCGATACCGACCGCCTGCCCGAAGGTTTTGCCGAACATATTGGCAAAGGCGTTAATATTCATGCGCTGACCATGATGGCCGAGGTGTTGACGGAGAGCTGCCGAACTGCGCCAAAGATACAGCTGGACCCGAACCAGACCAATGCCTGGTTATTTAACCTGCTGGCGTCGTCTGGTGCGGAAACGGTTAATGGAACAAGCCTTTGTGCTCTGGCCCGTGTCCGCAAGAATGAAATTGAACTGTCAGGTATGAAAGCGGCGCACATTCAGGATGGTATCGCCATGTGCCGGTTCCTGGCCTGGCTGGATCGGCAAGTGGCTGCCGGTCATCCCCATGATGAAGGAACTCTGGCAGACAAATTGCTGGAATTCCGTGAAGGTGTTGAGGGTTTTGTCGCACCGTCGTTTGGCAGTATCTCCGCGCTCGGCCCTAATGCGGCCATGTGTCATTATCATCACGATCCTAAAAATGCCCGTAAACTGGGTCAGGATGGTATGTACCTGATTGACAGCGGTGGTCACTACAACAGTGAAACCGGCATTTGTGGCACCACTGATATCACCCGAACCATCAAAGTCGGTGAGGTTTCAGACGAGCAGTGCCGTATGGTTACGCTGGTGATGCGATCTCATATTGCTCTGGATATGGCTCGCTTTATGCCAGGTACTACCGGTATGCAGCTTGATACGGTGACTCGTCAGCCCATGTGGCAGAATGGTGTTAACTTTGACCATGGCACCGGTCATGGTATCGGTCACTATATCTCTGTGCACGAATTTCCACCGCGCATCAATCCGAACAACAACCACGGCGCTCTTGAAGTGGGTATGTGCGTAACCGATGAGCCGGGCTACTACCGTGAAGATAGCTTTGGTATCCGTCTGGAGAATGTTCTGGTGGTGAATAAGGCGGTGGGTACAGAAGCCAAACTGCTGGAATTCGAGACCATCACCTTTGTCCCTATGGATAAACGACTGTTTAATCCTGAAATGTTCAGCCCAGCTGAAAAAGAGTGGTTAAACAGCTACCACAGCAAAGTATTTGAAAAGATTGCACCCCATCTGGATGAGCAGGATCGCCAGTGGCTCAAGCAGGCGACCAGTCCGGTAGCCTGACGGATGCAACAGGTTGGGGGGAATCTGCCTTAAACGGCACCGCCCAACCTGAGCTGACAATAAGAAGATTAATAAATCTCAGGAACATCCTATGACCGAATCGTACCCTTATACGCAACGTGTTGCGGCTTTACGTGACGAGATGATTAAGGCGAATCTGGACGCTTATCTGCTGCCAACCTCCGATGCTTTTCAGAGCGAGTATCTGCCCCCGGAATCGCGCCATATGGAGTGGCTGTGTGGTTTCTCAGGTGAAAACGGCATGGTGGTGGTGACCCGTGACAAGGCGGCAACATTTGTCGATGGTCGCTTTACTGTACAGATCAGCAAACAGGCCCCTGCCGATATTTTTCAATACTGTCATATCAATGATTACCCGCCAGCCCGTTGGATTTGTGAAACCCTTGGTGCAGATTGTAGAGTTGGTATCGATGGTTATCTGCACAGCGCCGGATGGGTCGACCAGGCCCGCGCCACTCTGGCAGAGGATGGTATTGAGCTGATTGACCATCAAGACAATCTGGTTAACCGTATCTGGAAAGATCGCCCAGACGGCAGTGGTCAACCCATTATTCTGCTGGAAACAGCAGGGCAATCCAGCATCGATAAACGACTACAGATCGCAGAAATTCTTAAACAGCGCCGCTGTGACGCATTGCTGATTACCCACCCGGAGTGTAGCAACTGGCTGCTCAATATCCGTGGTCGTGATATCCCCTGTACTCCGGTGGTTATGAGCTACGCCCTGCTGTGGCAGGATGGCGCTGTCGACTTTTTTGTCGATACCAGCAAGCTGCCCGAAGGCTTCGGTTACCATGTCGGTGAAGGGGTGAATGTCTATGGGCTTGAACAGGTAGAAGATGTTCTGACCGGGCTTTCCGGCAAAACTGTTCACCTTGACCGGAGTGAAACGCCTTCCCGTCTGCTGCAACGGGTGGTCGAGTCGGGAGCAAGCCTGAAAGAGGGGAAAGACCCTTGTCTGCTGGCAAAAGCGCGCAAAAACCCTGTGGAGCTGGAAGGCTTCCGTCGTGCACATATCCGTGATGGCATCGCTATGTGTCAGTTTCTGGCATGGCTTGAGAGTGAAATTGCCGCTGGCAATGCCCATGATGAAGCCACGCTAGCCGACAAGGTTGAAGCATTGCGAGAAGATCAGGCGCTTTACATCGAGCCAAGCTTTGAAACGATCTCATCCTTTGGCCCTAATGCGGCGATGTGCCACTACAACCACAAGTACAATACGCCTCGAGCCATGGGTTTGGATGGCGTCTATTTATTGGACAGTGGTGGCCAGTATCTGGACGGCACTACCGATGTTACCCGCACCATCAAGGTCGGTGAGGTGACGGAAGAATTCAAAAAGATGTGCACGCTGGTTTTAAAAGGTCATATCGGTCTGGCGAGCTGTCGCTTCCCGGCCAAGACCACCGGTCTGCAACTGGATATGAGCGCCCGTCTGCCATTGTGGATGGAAGGTTATGACTACGACCACGGTACAGGGCATGGTGTCGGTCACTGCCTGGGAGTGCATGAATTCCCCGGACGATTCTCCAATCGTGTCAGCAGTGAACCTCTGGAAGCCGGTATGGTCATCACCATTGAACCGGGCTATTACCGTGCTGACCAGTGGGGTGTTCGCCATGAAAATCAGTATGAAGTGGTTGCCGTAGATTGTGGTGGTGACCGTGAGATGCTCGGCTTACGTCACATGACTTTTGTACCATTCGACACCCGTCTTTTGGACCGATCATTGCTGACAGAATCTGAAATCAACTGGTTGAACGACTATCATCAGCAGGTTTACCAGAACATGACCGATGCCTTGAACGACCAGAATCGTTTTTGGCTCAAGCAGGCTTGTCAGGCGATCTGAGTAAATGCTTCCCCCCAGCTGAGAAGCTGGGGGGATTATGATCCGGCGGAAGCGGCACTGGATTTAAACAATAGGTGACATGGGTTATTGAGTTGTTTTGTTGACACGCCAGAGGGAGTCAACGAAATAGTTTTTACTGTCAGTAAAGTTTTTGATTATTTGGAAACCGCATTCTTTAGCTAGATTTTGCAGATCTTGAAAAGAGGATTTTTTAGAGCAAGTCAAACGAATGCCTTCGTATTCATCAAGTCCAACATTGATGTCAAATTTTTTTAAGTAGACATTTTGTTTTTTTGTAGATATCAGGTACATCTCGACGGCGCTTGTCAGTGGATTGTAAAACGGATGACGTTTAAAATACTTAGAGTCAAAATTTCCTCCAAGTTCTCGATTTATTCTTTGTAGAAGATTTTTATGAAAATGAGAATATACCCCTTCTTCTTCACCAGAGTAAGCCATTTGCATAATATTAATATCTTTTTTTAGATCAAATCCGAGAAGTAAATGGTCTCCATCTTTAAGGTACGCTCGTATTGAGCGTAAGAAATTCTTTGCCTCCTCTATTGTGAAATTGCCAATATTACCACCTAGAAAAAGAAGCAGATTGTGTTGGTAGTCAGGGGTTAATGCTTTAGGGAGAGCCTCGAGGTAGTCGCCCTCAATCGGATAAAGGTCAGTGTCGACTAATTTTCCTTCTAACGTTTGACGCAACAGTCTGATAGCCTCGCCAGAGATGTCAATCGGGCTATATCTTAAGTGGTTGATTTTACGATTCTGCAAGCTGTCGAGTAAATGAACAGTTTTAGTTCCATCACCTGCACCCAGCTCAATGATATTCAGGCTTTCAGTATTTATATAAGATGCAATGTCGTCTGACTGATTTATCAGAATCTCTCGTTCACACCGCGCGAGGTAATAGTTTTCCGAAGCCATTACCTGTGTAAAAAGACGACTTCCTTCATCGTCATACAAATATTTAGAGGAAAGATGCTTGTTTTTATCTGATAATCCATTGATTACGTCAAATGCAAAAGTATGATCACTCTCCTCAGGGAGAGGGTCAGCTCTGGCCAAATTGAAAGAAAAGTTACATGTGAAAACATAAATAGCGCAGGTAGTGAATAATGCCTGTTTGCACCACTGTAAAGATATATACAACATAGGTCACTCAATAGTTTATCTAATGACAAACACAAAGTAGACAGTTTTTATTTGTATCGCCACAGTCGAATAAATTTTTTTATTTTTCTCTGGAGCGAGGAAAACACGACAAAAACGTAATTGCCCGTATCTCATTGAAATATTTAGGGTTAAGTATTCGGCCACCCGTTCTCATCTCTGAAATTCCACTACTGCCGGGTTCTGAGGCGGAAAATATTCGATTACGGTCGTCTGGGTACTTAACTATAAAGAAAAGCAAGGTGGGACATCTGGTAAATGTTTATTTAAAAGACTTCTGTCGTGTTCAAGTGTTCACCACTGTTTTATCGCCGCACGCGTGGTTATTCTTCCTGTTATTTTCTGTTGGCATAGTCTCGGAGGCAACGGACTATTGTGATTGCTGCGGAAAATCGGAGGATAATTGTGGGGCTTTCTCAACTTGGCTGATGAAAAATGAGGGGTTGCAACAGAAATAGCCTTCAGGCAAAGATTGATTTGAACGGATCAACATCGCTGAAGAATCAGAATGTCCACAACACCCTCACTACGTCCTATGTTCGTATTTTTCGGCTGGGTCGAAACTATCAATAAAGAAAAAAACGCTTATCATATTATTCATTTTGAAACCAAAGTCGGCAGAATAGTTCAAAAATACGGCCTTCTGGTGAAACCCGATGGCACGGCTTATTTCATTAATCGATTTCAAACTTACAGGTTTAAAAATATCAACAGGCTAAGTGTGCACTTGCATGCGATACTTTACTTTCTTATGGCAAAAAAAATAACTGACGCTGTCAGCCTTAACGACCGGAATCGTCTGGGGACACGACATAAAAATGGTAACACTGTTATCCAGACGTTTTCTCCCTCTCCGAACCCTACAATGTCGCTACTTCCTTCTTCTTTGAGTTCGACCAAATGAGTGTGAACGATGGTACAGAAATGGTTCCCCCCAGCTTTTTAACCGGAGGGAATTATAGACATCAGTCGTATAAGACGTTAGCCATAAAAAGCCTGATAGGCCCGGTAAATCTCATGAATATCAAACTTTGAGGCGATCTCCATAGGCGAGTGCATGGAGAGCAAAGCTGCACCGGCATCAATGGTACGAATACCATAATGGGCCAGGAACATGGCAACAGTGCCGCCGCCACCTTCATCAACTTTACCCAGCATACCGGTCTGCCATTTGATGTCCGCGCCGTCAAACAGTGCCCGCAGTTCAGCAATGTACTCGGCATCGGCATCATTGGTCATGGACTTGCCACGGGTGCCCGTATACTTGGTCAATACCAGACCATGCCCGAGTCTGGAGGCATTTTGCTCATCGTGAACCGATTTAAACAGAGGGTTGATACCAGCATTCACATCTGACGACAACGCACGTGAATTCCACAGACACTTGCGCATAACCCTGGGGCTGTAATCGCCACGGCGGGTTTTTTCCACCAGTTCTTCCATAAAGAATTCAAGATAGCGCGATTGCAGACCGGTACCACCGGCTGAGCCGGTCTCTTCTTTATCCACCAGAAAGCAGATCGCCGTCGTTTTTGGTGTGTGATCTATATCGAGAATGGCCTTGACCGAGGTGTAGGCACAGATGCGGTCATCGTGACCATAAGCCCCTACCAGACCACGATCAAAACCGACATCCTGCGCTTTGGCAGCGGGAACCAGCTGCAGTTCGGCGGAAATAAAATCTTCTTCAATGATGCCGTAGTCTTCGTGCAGCTTTTGCAGAACGTTGTATTTTACCAGTTCCTTGATATCGTCATCCTTGATCGTAGAAGGAATTGACCCTGCCAGGATATTCATCTCTTCACCTTTCAATACTTCGGAAGCTTTACGCTCCCGCTGTACATGCTGGTCAAGATGGGGCAGAAGATCGGGAATGGTAAATACGGGGTCGGAGTCTTTTTCACCGATGGTAATGTCGACCTTGCGACCATCTTTAAGAACCACCACCCCGTGCATAGCCAGAGGGCGGGAAGCCCATTGATACTTTTTGATGCCCCCATAATAGTGGGTCTTCATCATGGCAAATTCAGTATCTTCGTAGACCGGCTGCTGCTTGAGATCGAGGCGGGGGGAGTCAACATGGGAGACGACAAAGTTCGCACCCTGTTCAATATCGTCACTTCCTACGACGACAAGTACCAGATTTTTGTCCCGATTGTTAAACCAGACTTTGTCGCCAGCTTCCAGCGTCTCTTTGCTCTCTACCGCAACAAATCCCTTTTCCTCAGCCATACGTATGGCCTCAGTCACACATTTGCGCTCGGTTTTGGCAGTATTCAGATACTGTTTGTAGCCTTCAGAGAATGTAAATATCACCTCTTTTTGTTCAGCAGACAGCGCTTTCCAGCCATTTTCACGCTTGTACAACATACAACACTCCTATAGTACCGGATCAGCAATTCGCTGATCCGGTAAACGACATTGAAAATCAGAACAGCCATGAGCAGAAAAAAATGATCAGGCAGTAACCGCTTCAGCCGATGGTTCGGTCTGCGCGGATTTATCAGACATCAGCCCGTTCAGTTTCGGTACCAGCAGGGCAATAACAATGCCGATCAGGCCGGTGATAACCGCCAGAACGATAAAGTAATCCCCATAAATCTGCAGGCTCTCCATTGCTGTTCCGCCGCCACTGGCTTCAGAGAAGCTGGCAACCCAGGCGCCGGCAATAGAAGCCAGTCCCAGGGTCATGTACCAGGCGCCGTAGCAGAAGGCGCGAATGCGTACCGGGAACAGCTTGGCAACCACCGACATGCCCAGTGCGCTGATCAGCAGTTCACCAATGGCGAACAGGAAGTTGGGGGTGATAATCCAGAAAGAAGACACCATACCGGTATCATCGGCAAAGTATTTGGAGACACCGGCTGAACCAAAGGCCAGGCCGCAGATCATCATGCCAAGGGCGTACTTACCGGGCATGGAGAGATCTTTCCCCCGCTCGCCAAGATAGCTGTAAGTTTTGGCCAGAATCGGGCTCAGGAGGATGATCCACAATGGGTTCAGCGCCTGGTATTGCACAGGATCAATGGTCATGCCCAGAATCTCTGGTGACACATTATTGATGGCAAAGAAGTTCAGTGATGTGGGCATCTGGTTGTACAGCACAAAGAAGACCAGTGCCTGTACCATCAATGCCAATCCCACTAACATACGCTTGCGGGAATCAGCCGTCTCCTGTTGCATATGTTTGAAGATCATGACGCAGATGACCAATGCACCGGCCACCATCAGTGTGCGCGCCATGACAAGATTGGTGAGCAGGTACGCGGTCACACCGACAGCGGCCAGTGCTCCCAGAGTAAAGATGGCGTATTTTTGTGCTGTGGCCGGGGTGTGATCCGGGACAGAACCATGATCACGCATAACACCGCGCATCATCAGCAATCCCAGTACGTTAATGGCCATACCCACACCGCACACGGCAAAGGCTACGGTCATGGAGGCCAGGCTGGCCACTGCCGGAATAACCAGCATGGTCACGAATGACCCCAAATTGTTGATCATGTAGACGTAGGTGAATGCGCCATCCAGACGAGGATCATCGTTACCCTCGTAGGCACTGGCCAGCACAACGGGTGGACAAGTGCTGGCTGCTGCCCGGCCAATCACGACAAAACCAAGTCCGATAAACAGAGGCGTGGTCGTTTTGTTGAGGGCCGAGAGTGAAATCAGGAAATAACCGATGCTCTGGAAAATCGTACCAAACGTCAGATTGCGTTTGGCTCCCAGATAGTTGTCAGCAATCCAGCCGCCCACAAACAACAGGCCAGCCCCCAGCGCCGTATATCCACCAAAAATGGCGAAGGATTCCGCCTGACTGAACTGCAAATGTTTGTTCAGGTAAACCGGCATTAGCGACCACAGGCCGTAAAATGAGAAGGCCCACCAGAATTGCCAGAACAGCATGGCATAGAAAGTGAGAGGGTGTTTTTGGTGAGAGCGGGGCATGTGCTGTTTCCTGATGACGTGGTTGTTTTATTTTTTTTGTGTTCAAACAGGTATGCGCAGCCATTCTGTCGGTATTATCAGGGCAGGACATTGATCTGTGACAATGTGTGCGTATATGAGAATTATTGTTAGGCGGCACTCAGATGACTCGCTGAATCCCCGGGCAGGGCCTGAGTGTGAGCGATTTTTAATCAGCCTGCTGATGGAATTCCATTGACTCTATTGCTGGTGACATTGCCGCCTCTCTTTAATGGATTTTTCATGGCCCGATAGTTTGGCATCTTCCATTTCTGACCGGCGGCCCTGGGCAGGCGCAGTGCCGGTTCGTGTGGCTGAGAAGGTTTCATCGTTGATGGCTGAAGAAACCAGGGCTCCCTATGAGGGCGGTTGGCTATTGTATGACTACAAGTGGGACTCTTCGTCGATCAATTGCTTCTGAATCTTTTCGGTTAAGGGTTTTCCCAATGCTTCAGATGACTGAGTGAAATGGTGGTTATAACAATCAAAGCCTGTCGCTGGCTGCCAGTAATGTGTTAATTCACTTTTCACATTCTTGACTATCTTGAGCATTAAAAATGTAGGGCCGTTTTCTATTTCTACTTCAATGGAAGCTATTATCTCACGATCTTTTTCGTATGCCCCTGTGTTTCTGGGTTTATCATATTCAGCTAAATTTCCCAAAGTTAATTTAGCCTTGTTATCATCCAGCGCTTTCAGCAGTTTTATTTCTCTGTCTTTTAATGTTTTATCATTCTCTTCCCGAAGGTTAATAAATTCACTTAAAACTTCGGCATGTTCACTACTGGCGGCTTGAGTCGACCTTAGCTTTAGTGCTTGTGCGGCTAAACTTTCGTCGATAATAAAGATTAGATCTTTCGGAACATGTGATTTTATATTTGGGTGTAGCTCTAAGTACACTGGCGATTGTAATCGAACATTTTCTGCTGACAAATGTGCGTTTTCAGGATTTTGTCTATTGTAATTACGGGGCGGCAGCGGGGGGTGGTTCTTGATCACTTACGTTATCATTTTCACTCTTGCACAACGTTGCACTTGTCTGATCATTAGAAGTATTTTGTTCGACCATTCTTTCTTGTAATGGTTTAAGAGGATCTGACTGTGATTTAGACTCAGGAATGTTTTTTTTGTTGCTAGTTTTAATCGGATTTGATTATAAAATTCTCAATTTTAATATCTAAGCGCATGGCAAGACTTCCGAAGCTGGCCATAAACCGATCAGAAATACAGGGATTCACCACTCTGAATGTGAATGAAAATATTCATGCGTAAGCCCTGACTTGAAAGGCCGTCTGCAGAGTCTACGCTGGTCAAAATTGGCTGAGTTTTCGTCCTTCCTATTGTTTGAGTCCAGCCGGTCATCTCCCCATCTTATGCTGAAAGAGACGGGTTGGTTAAGATTTAGCCCTCCTGCAAAGTTGCCCGCCGCGCTATAGCCCTTACTTAAACGAGAATGGTTCTCATTTGACGCTGGTCAATAATCATTCTAATTTGGCGCTGTATATTGCTGCCCAGCGACTAAAAATATTCCATTCGAAGGAAACATCCAATGCGCTTTCACCTATCTGCTCTCACCGCTGCGGTGATGACGGCAACAACCGTGCTGGCTCAAGCCGCCGATTCGACCAGCCCGATTATGCTGGATCAAGTGACCATCTCTGCCACCCGTACAGAAAGAGAGCTGAAGGATGTTGCCAGTAGCGTCTCTGTGCAGACGGCTGCTGACGTTGAAAACAAAATGCATCAGAATATTCGTGATTTGGTGAAGTATGAGCCGGGTGTTGATGTTACCAGCGATAGCCGCTTTGGTCTGGGCAGTTTCAATATCCGTGGCATGGATGAGAATCGGGTAAAAATTACTGTTGACGGAGTCGATCAGGCCAAGTCGTTTGGTTACGACAAATTTATCCAGTCCCAGCGTAACTTCTTTGATATTGAGAACATGAAGCAGGTGGAAATCGTCAAGGGTCCCGCCTCTACTCTGCACGGTAGTGATGCCATTGGTGGTGTTGTTGCTTTTATCACTAAAGATCCGGCGGATTACCTGAACGAACAGGGTGATGATAGCTTTGGTTCCGTTAAAGGTGGTTATACCAGCGCCGACAGCGGTCTGCACAAAACCATGACTCTGGCCAACCGTACGGGTGATCTGGAGAGCATGTTGGTACTCACCCAGCGGGGTGGTGATGAACGGGAAACCTTCAGCCATCGCACTATCTACGGTGAAGGCCGTGGCGCAGCCGATCCCGGTTCCTACGACAGCAACAGCCTGTTGGGTAAAATTCAATACCAGATCAATGACCAGCACCGTATCGGTGTGACTGGCGAGTGGCAGGATGGTGAGTCCGAAAATGAGACTCTCTCGCTCAAAAACGATACCTTAGGCAGTACAACCTATAACAGCAGCAGAGCGGATGATGCCAGTGAACGTAAGCGTTTGGGAATATTTCATGAGTGGAGTGCCAGAACTATTGCTTTTGATGAAATGCGTTGGACGCTGAATTGGCAGAAAAGCAAATCCCACCAGAAAACCTACGACGATGTTAATGTAAAAGAAACCTCTTGGGAGTTGGTTCCTTTTCCTAAACCGACAACCTCTCTTGTTCACTATGAACGCCTGAAAGATTACACCTATGAAGAGACCAGTGTTCAGTTTGATGCCACTCTGAATAAATACTTCTCTCTGGCAGATACGGATCATCTGCTCACCTATGGCGTAAGCTACGAAGATAGAGAGCAGAACAACCTCAACAAGACCCATACTCTGGTCGCAGGAACAATCAGCGGTCCTGGAACTCCAAGTAATCCGGTGGGGGTTAAAACCACCCGCTATGCACCTGTGGCAAGCACCAGCCAGTCTAGCATGTTTGTTCAGGATGAATTTAGCCTGCTGAACAACCGCTTGATTCTGACCCCTGGGTTGCGTTATGACCGTTTTGAAGTCTCATCAAAGTCCGACCAGTATTATAAAAAAGAGGTTAAGGATCACAGCTACGATAGTTGGACCACCCGCATCGGTGCGGTTTATGAGATCAACGACACCTGGTCAACCTTTGCCCAATACAGTCAGGGTTTCAGTACTCCTGATCTGTTCGCCATGTACTTTGAAGAACTTCCCTATGGCGCACCAGTGCACGTTATGCCCAATCCGAATCTGGAACCGGAAAAGAGTGACTCCTGGGAGCTGGGTCTGCGAGCCAGTAACCATCTGGGCAGCATGGAAATCACGGCCTTCTATAACGATTACACCAACTTTATCGAGCAGATTCAGCTGAAGGGCATTAATGATGGTGACGGCAGACCCATGCATTTCCAGTACCAGAACCTGAGTAAAGCCACCATTGAAGGTATTGAGTTTAAAGGTCAATTGTTGCTGGACGAAGCCTTTAATGCTCCCGGTGGCACCCGCTTTAATGCCGCCATTGCTATGAGCCGCGGTCGCGGTGATGTGGTTAGCGATTACAAATTGTATACCGATGAACCGCTTAACAGTGTAGCTCCACTTAAAGCTGTTCTTGCTCTGGGTTATGACGCCCCAAGCGGTGTCTGGGGTTCAGAACTGACCTGGACACTGGTCGCCAGCAAAAAGAAAAAAGATATTTCCAACCTGGATAAGGAAGCCGACCTGGGCAGCACCAACGCCACCGGTAATCAGTTCGCAACATCAGGCTATGGTCTTGTAGACCTGTCCGGCTACTACAAGCCACGCAAAGATGTCACCATCACCGCCGGCCTCTTCAACGCTTTAGATAAAAAATACCGGCACTGGAATGATGTCCGCGGTCTGACCGAAAACTACGCCGGCCTCGACCGCTATACTCAACCCGGTCGCAACTTCTCTGTCAGCGTTAAGTGGGACTTTATGTAACTTTGCTCTTGCAGGCTTTGTTCGT
>CAMRBW010000002.1 GCA_947040555.1 uncultured Oceanospirillales bacterium
ACGAGATAGCTTCAGGTGACTGGAGTTCAGACGTGTGCTCTTCCGATCTCAATAGACAGCAAACTAGGTACCGCAATGGCCTACTGCCTTGGCATGGCACTGTTTACCGCAATCATGGACAACTTACCGCAATCATGGGCAACGCCTTTGCCGCTTTTGCTGTGATTACCGCCGGCGTCGGTCTGCCTATGGTTATTCTCGGCCACGGTGGCGATGCAGCGGTGGTCGGGGCGTGCTGAGTATGCTGTCAGGCTACTGCGGTACCCTACTGACACCTATGGCAGCCAACTTCAACGTGGTGCCGGCAGCCCTTCTCGAACGGGAGGACAAATACCTGGTCGTTAAGGTTCAGGCTGTTCCGGCGCTGGTCATTCTGGCCGCCAATATCGCACTTATGTACACACTGGCGTTTTAAGGTTTCATCAAGGAATAACCATGAAAACCGTATTGATTACCGGCTTCGAACCATTTGCTGGTGCAGCTATCAACCCCTCCCTGGAAGCCGTTCAGCAACTGGAAGGACGTGAAATTTCAGGGGGTATTATCCGTACAGCGATTGTGCCGGTGGTTCACCAAAAATCCATTGATGCCGTACTTAAGGCCATCGATGAAATCAAACCGGATATTGTACTGCTAATCGGTCAGGCAGCCGGACGCACAGGTATCACTCCGGAACGTATTGCCATCAATATCGATGACTTTCGCATTCCTGATAACGACAGTATTCAGGTAATTGATGAACCGGTGATAGAGGATGGTCCCGCGGCCTATTTTGCCAGCTTGCCAATTAAAGCCATGGTCAAGGCAATGGGGGAAGCGGGCGTGGTGTCGTCGATCTCTAACACTGCCGGTACTTTTGTCTGCAACCACCTGTTTTACGGTGTAATGCACGCATTGAGAGAAACAGCAGTCAAAGCCGGTTTCATCCATATCCCACTGATTCCTGCCCAAAACATTACTGGTGAACAAGCCTCTATGCCTTTGGAGTGTATTGTGCGTGGTCTGGAAATATGTGCTGCGACCGCACTGTCCATAGAAGACGATGTAGTTATTGTTGGCGGTCAAATCGCCTGATTATAAATCAGTAAAAACGACTGAGTAGTGGGTCGCATGTGTGTTTTCCCTTTTTTGATGCCTTGTATCCCAAGGTTTCCAGAACGATCAAACACACATCTGGCCCGCTACCTAATCGCCCCCCCCTCCATGCCCGACCACGGCCCGACCACGTATCAGCCTATTTTATTATCTTCGCTGCATTAAACGCGTTGTTGTTCACCGTTGTTTGACCACTCCGGAGCCTCACATCCAGAAAACAGCCGCGTGGCGATTGCCCCTGCAAGGCTGCCATAACCAGCTCTGTGGCCTTTACTGTGATCATCTCAACATCCTGACGTATAGTCGTCAGGGCGTTGTAACGATCATCGTCTACGCCGTCATAGCCAACGACCTGAACATCATCAGGCACACATCTCCCCATGTCCGCCAGTGCTATGGCAATACCCGTGGCAACGATGTCAGAAAACGACACAAAGGCATCCGCGCGAAGGCCAGACTCCAACAAGCCTCTTATACGACGATAGCTGTCCAGTGCCAGCATACCTGTGTCCGCCATAATTTCTATAGCATCCGCAGGAACTAGCCCCTCATCCCGCAGTGCGTCCCGATAACCCTGATAACGAAGTCTGGAAACCTCATGATCACCGTGAAGACAGACACAATAAATTGTCCGGCAGCCATTCTTCAAAAGATGCTGAGTGGCCAGATAACCACCCTGTCTGTCATTGGATGCAACCCAGAAATGCCCTTCTCGTATATCTCCAATACTGATATACGGCATCTCTTCCTGAATCACTTGCAGATAACGAAGATCATTATGATGAAGGCCAATACCGACATAGGCTTTTGCCCGGGTAAGAAGTGCTCCATCCGATGAAAATTTCGCACGCTTGACCCAATAACCCTGTTGCTGCAGCTCTACCTTCAGATCCTCGTAGACCTTGAGCGAAAAGGGTGAGATCGTCCCAAGATCCATACCGAGAATAACGGCAACAACAAACGCATCTTCCCCATGCAGCTGACGCGCCATATAATTTGGTTTGTAATTAAGTTGCTCAGCCGCTTTGAGAACTTTTTCTCTGGTACCCTCGGCAACATAACGTCCCCCATTGAGTACACGACTGACTGTTGCTATTGATAATCCGGCCTGAGCAGCAACCTGCAAAATGGTTGACTGGCCAGTAGACTTCCTTTTAGCCATGAAACTCATGCAGTTGTAATAGAAATTGATGAAATACTAGCGAAGTGTACTCAAATGAGAAACAGTTATTATTTCCATATTACAAATCGACGACTTACGGCAACTAAACGCAAAAATCGTTACGTGGAAACGGTATCGAAGCGGAAATCTGCTTCTAACGCCAAAATTCTCTGTAGCACAAAATTGTGTGGGATGAATTGACTGGGGTTCTACTTTGTCTTTTTTACATTTTCTCAAAACGTTTTCAGATTTCATCTATTTGCTGTATAAGGACAATACACACAAAGTGGTTTTAGTCCCTTACATCACTGCGGACTCTGGCGTGCCTCTTGCGTACCCTGGAATACATCTCTTACAGGGATAACTAATACTAATTTTTCAAGGTAATCCCCAAAAATGATCTCTGCCCCTGACGTCGCTCCTACAGTGAGCGATCTGAATCTGGTCATGCTTTCAACCCCTTTCAGCGTCCTGGGATTACACCAGCACCCGGCTGGAAAGGGGTTGGTCATCCGTGCCTGGCATCCTGATGCCAAATCTATTGAAGTCATCCCGCACGCGGGTAAAAAATCCCTCGGCCAGATGATCCTGGAGCCAGAAGGACTTTTTGAACTGCATCTGCCGCGCAGAAAAAATCCTTTTGTCTACCAGCTTCGTGTAACCAGCAAAGATGGTTCTGTCAGCGAATACTACGATCCCTACCAGTTCGGCGAGTATGTACTTCACCAAAATGACCTTGAACCACTGCAGCTTTACCGGCACCTCGGCTCTCTTCAGATAGATCACAAACTGAGCGCCACTCAATCCGTTACCGGTGTTCTGTTTAAGGTTTATGCACCCAATGCCCGCTCTGTCAGCGTCGTTGGTGATTTCAATAACTGGGATGGCCGTTGTCACCCTATGGCCAGCGCCGATGATGGCATCTGGCGTCTGTTTGTGCCCGGCATCAAAAATGGCGATCTCTACAAGTTTGAGATCCATGGCCCACAGGGTGAGCTGCTGCCTCTGAAGACAGACCCATTCGGTCGTAAGACTGAACAGTGGCCTGGTCTGGCCTCTATCGTTGAGGAGAGAGACTCATTCTCCTGGTCAGACGACAACTGGCTGGCACAACGGGAAGTCAACAAACAGAAGCCGATGTCCATCTATGAAGTCCATCTGGGCTCCTGGAAGAAATCGGAAGATGGCACCTTCAGAAACTACCGCGACATCGCCGCTGAGCTGATTCCTTATGTTCAGAAGATGGGCTTCACCCATATCGAGATGATGCCGATCTCGGAACACCCTCTGTATGAATCCTGGGGCTACCAGCCGGTTGGTCTGTTCGCACCCACCAGCCGCTTCGGCACCCCGGACGACTTCCGTTACTTTGTCGACCAGTGTCACAAGGCGGGTGTCGGCGTTATTCTGGATTGGGTTCCTGCCCACTTCCCTGAAGACGGCCACGGTCTGGTTAAATTCGATGGTACGGCCATCTACGAATATGCCGATCCTCAGCGGGGCTGGCATCCAGACTGGAAATCCCTGATCTACAACTATGGTTCACCATGGGTTCAGGACTTCCTGATCAGTAACGCCATGTTCTGGCTGGACGAATACCACATCGACGGTCTGCGCGTGGATGCCGTTGCCTCTATGCTCTACCTCGACTATTCGAGAAAACATGGAGAGTGGTCGCCTAATATTCACGGCGGTAATGAACATCTGGAAGCGGTGGAACTGCTCCAGCGCCTCAATACCGAAGTGCATACCCACTTCCCTGGCTGTATGACGATTGCCGAAGAGTCCACCAGCTGGCCAGCCGTTTCCCGTCCTGTTGATCAGCACGGTCTGGGCTTCGACTACAAGTGGAATATGGGCTGGATGCACGACTCCCTCGCCTATATGAAGCGCGACGCTATCTATCGTAAGCATCACCATAATGAAATGACCTTCAGCATGGTCTACGCCTACAGTGAAGACTATGTGCTGCCGCTGTCTCACGACGAAGTCGTCTATGGCAAAGGCACGCTACTGACCCGTATGCCTGGCGATGACTGGCAACGTTTTGCCAACCTGAGAGCTTATCTCGGCTTTATGTTTGCCCATCCTGGCAAGAAACTGCTGTTTATGGGTGCCGAAATCGGTACACCGAACGAGTGGAACCTTACTGAATCCCTGAATTGGGAACTGCTGGAACAGGGTCCATTCCATAAGGGCACTCAGCAGCTGGTCTCCGACCTGAACAGCATCTACAAAAACACGCCCGCACTCCATGAACTTGACCATAACCGGGAAGGTTTCAGCTGGTTGATTCTTGACGACCATAACCAGAGTGTATTTGCCTTCTGTCGTATGGATAGTGATAACACTCCTGTTATCGTGATCAGCAATATGACACCTACAGTACGACACAATTATTGTATCGGCGTACCGCAGGCTGGCGAGTGGCAAGAGATCATCAATACCGATAGCAGCGTCTATGGTGGCAGCAATGTTGCCAATGGCACGGTATCGACAACACCAGATGAAAGCCATGGTCATCCACAGAGTTTTGAACTGACTCTGCCACCATTGGCAACTATCATGCTGAAACCCGTTCAGTAATATTCTTTGAAAAAACGGGCAACTCCGTTTGATTGAACCCACAGGATGAGAATCCTGTGGGTTTATTCTTCCGAAAAAATGGACTGAATCCACTCATGTAATCGTTTACAGTACTAAAAACCCTTCTTAGCTGATGCATTCAAACTAATAATTTCATTATATTGTGGGAGAGTTTTCAGAAACATAAGACGTTATGTGTCTATCAACTGGAAACACGTGTTCCCGCTTATTTGCACAGGACGCATAGAAAATGAACAAAATCGGCCCTGCAAAAATCGACGCAAAACAGTTATCACAACATATTCTCGACCATATCAGCCGCTCCCTTGGCATCCCTGTCACTGAAGCAACTGCGAAAGATTATTGGGAAGCGTTGAATCTGACGGTTCGTGACCTTGGTCTTGACGGCATTCGTGAAACCCGCCAGAAAGAGCAGGATGAAAAAGCTCGCCGTCTTTACTATTTCTCCCTTGAGTTTCTGATTGGCCGACTGTTGGGCAATAACCTCCACAATCTGGGGATCTATGAAAAGGCAGAACAGGCACTGCGCGAACTGGGCGTCGAACTGACTGACGTTCTGGAGCAGGAGTATGATCCTGCATTGGGTAATGGTGGCCTTGGACGTCTCGCCGCCTGTTTTATGGACTCCCTCACCACCCTCGACAAACCAGCTATTGGCTACGGAATTAACTACCGCTTTGGTCTATTCCGCCAGTCGTTCCAGAATGGTCGTCAAATTGAAAAACCCGACTCCTGGCGTGAAGACTACAACAGCTGGGGTAAGTGCCGGACCAAGCGCAAGCAACTGGTTCGCCTCTACGGTGAAGTTAAAAACGTCAATGGACGTGCAGCTTGGGAAAACACCCAGAATCTGGAAGGTCTGCCATGGGATCTGCCGATCACCGGTTACCATACCGACACGGTTAACACCCTGAGACTCTGGGAGAGTCGTCCCGCGGGGAGTTTTGATCTGGATCGCTTCGATAAAGGTGACTACGCCATCTCCCGTAAAATTGAGGTGCTGGCCAACAATATCAGCAAAGTGCTCTACCCCAACGATGAACACCCAGAGGGAAAAGAGCTGCGTTTGATCCAGCAGTACTTCTTCGTCGCCTGCTCCTTGGCGGATGTGATTGATCGTCACCATCGAGAAAACGAAGAAGGCTGGGACAATTTTGCTAAAAAGGTTGCCATCCAGTTAAACGACACTCATCCGGCGATTGCTGTTCCGGAACTGATGCGCGTCCTGATGGATGAAAATGATTTTGGCTTTCTGAATGCTCTTGAACTCTGTCGTAAAGTCTTCGCCTATACCAACCATACTCTGCTGCCGGAAGCTCTTGAACGCTGGCCACAGAGCCTGATTGGTCGGGTACTGCCCCGTCACCTGCAGATCATTCACCTGATCAACGACTACTTCCTGAATACGGAGGTTGAACAACAGTGGCCTGGCGACAATACAATGAAGCGCAGGCTCTCCATCGTTGAAGAGCCAAACGACTACTCTAGTCAGCCAATGATACGTATGGCCTACCTCTCTGTTGTCGGCAGCCATAAGGTCAATGGTGTAGCGGCGCTGCACTCCAAGCTGGTTCAGAGTAACCTGTTCCCCGAGTTCAACACCCTGTGGCCGGAGAAAATCATCAATGTCACCAATGGCGTTACTCCACGACGCTGGCTGGCCTACTGTAATCCGAAGCTTGCCGGTCTGATTGACGACACCATTGGCAACGGATGGCGCAAGGATCTGGACAAACTGGATAGTCTGCATGTCTATGCCGACGATCCGAAATTTCAGAAAAAATTTGCGGCCATCAAGCGGGAAAACAAAGAGGTACTGGCCACTATTATTGAAAAAGAGTGCGGTTTCAAGGTCTCTGCCGATGCCATCTTTGATGTTCAGGCCAAACGTCTGCACGAGTACAAGCGTCAGCAGCTCAGTCTTCTGCATATCATGGCGTTATACCGTCGCTTGCTGGCCAATCCTGAAACCGATATTCCCCAGCGGGTATTTATCTTCTGCGCCAAGGCGGCTCCCGGTTACACCTTGGCAAAAGTCATTATCCACGCCATCAATAAACTGGCTGAGCGTGTTAATAATGACCCGCGTATAAACGACAAACTTAAAGTGGTCTTCCTGCCCAACTACCGGGTCAGTCTGGCGGAAAAGGTTATTCCTGCTGCGGACGTTTCCGAGCAGATTTCCACTGCCGGTTTTGAGGCGTCCGGCACCGGCAATATGAAGCTGGCCCTGAACGGAGCACTGACCATCGGTACTCTTGATGGTGCCAATGTCGAGATTGCCGAGGAGGTCGGGGACGATAACATCTTCATCTTCGGACTGACTGTGGATGAGGTCGCTCGACTGCGGCACAAGGGATACAACCCCCGTGACGTTTACAATGCCAACGAGGAGTTGCGTAACATTCTCGACTGGCTGGGTTCCGGCGACCTCTGCCCGGAAGATGCTCACGCGTTCAAGCCTCTGGTCCATGCCCTGCTCGATCACGGAGACTACTTCCTGACTCTCGCGGATTTTGCTGCCTACTCCGCGGCCCATGACCAGATTATTGAAACCTGGAAAGATCCACAGCTGTGGTGGAAAAAGGCCATTATCAACTGTGCCTCTATGGGCAAGTTCTCTTCCGATCGCTCGATAAAAGATTACTGTCAGATGATCTGGAATATGTAATTTATTTTTGGTAACGGTTCACCGTCACCCTGAGGAAACTCAGGGTGGCGGTGTTTCTTTATGAAGCCACCACTTATTAAGCCTCTGGCACAGGTCATTAAGCCACTGGCACAGGTCAGTCTGTTCTTATTCAATGGCACCCGATAAATTTATGGAAATATATTCAGCACATCATTCCCGTTACACCTTTTCTCCCGGGCGCACCGCCCCTCAGGGTGCGACTCTGGTCAATAATAACCGGACGCCTTCCCGTCAGTATCAGGCGACTGGCGTCAACTTTGCTGTTTATGCACCGGCAGCGACACAGCTATTCCTCTCTCTTTTTAACAGTGCTGACGACGAAACCCGGCTAAAAATGTACCCGTCGGGTCAAGGGGTTTGGCACATCTACGTCGAGGGTATTAGTGCGGGACAACTCTACGCTTTCAGAGCGGACGGTCAGTGGTCTCCCGATAGCTCTCCACGGTTTAATAAACACAAGCTGCTGCTGGATCCTTTTGCACGGGATATCAAGGGCGAATTGAGCTGGTGCAAGCAGCTGTTTGATTACACCCCGAGCAATAACAGTCGTATCTTCAACGAAGACGACAGCGCCCCCTATATGCCACGATGCGTGGTTCGGGAGACAGAGTTTGACTGGCAGGGCGTCACCAGACCACAGATTGCTGACCAAAAGAGTGTGATTTATGAGGCCCATCCGAAAGGCTTTACCCAGACTCACCCTGAAATACCGGAACATCTCAGGGGCACCTATCTCGGCATGTGTCACCCGGTCGCTATCGACTACCTGAAGACGCTGGGCATTACTGCGCTTGAACTGCTTCCCGTCACATCAAAAGTCAGTGAACAACGATTGATCGACCTTGATCTGGTCAATTACTGGGGTTATAACCCACTCTGTTTGATGGCACCCGAACCGTCGTACGGTATTAAAGACCCCGTGACCGAGATGAAGACCATGGTGCGGGAACTGCACCGTGCCGGTATTGAAGTCATTATGGACGTGGTATTCAACCATACCGGTGAAAGTGGACATGGTGGTCCATTCTTCAACCTTCGAGGACTCGCGGAGAGCGAGTACTACCATATAGAACACCATAAGGGTAAGTTGTCTGCCGTCAACTACAGTGGCTGTGGTAACACCATGAACTTTGACAGCCCCCAAACCCTGAAGCTGACCATGGACGCCTTACGCTGCTGGGCAGAAGAGTACCAAATTGATGGTTTCCGGTTTGATCTGGCTCCCATCATGGCCCGTCAGCATCGCCATTTCACCCGACATAGCCCTTTCCTTTTCGCCATCAGCCAGGACCCGGTACTCAGCCAGCTGAAAATGATTGCCGAACCGTGGGATATCGGCCCCAACGGCTACCATCTCACCGGCTTTCCCAGAGACTGGCAGGCCTGGAACGATCGTTACCGTGATGGCTGTCGTAAGTACTGGAAAGGTGAGCAGGGCATTCAGACCGAGATGGCACACCGTTTTTCAGGCTCGGAAGATCTGTTCTCGGATCAGAGTTATCTGGGTACCGTCAACTATATTTGCAGCCACGACGGCTTTAGCTTGATGGATCTGGTGTCGTACAAACAGCGTCATAACCATGATAACGGTGAAAACAACCGTGACGGTGACGAGCACAATTACTCCTGGAACAACGGCGTTGAGGGCGATACCAATGCACTGGATGTGCACCGGATCAGATTACGTTCCCAGAAAAATATGATTGGCATGCTGATGCTGGCAAAAGGTACGCCCATGCTGCAGGCAGGTGATGAGTTCAGCAACAGCCAACAAGGCAATAATAATGCCTACTGTCAGGATGCCCCCGTCGCCTGGATGGACTGGAGCTGGCTAAAAAATCCCGACAGTTCCGATGGCGCACGACTGAATGACTTTACCAGCAAAGTCATTCACTTCCGTCGCAACCACCCCCTGTTCACAGATGAACTGAACAAAACCGTCTACACATTTTACTCAACATCCGGTCAGCAGGTGAGTCCTTGCTACTTTATGAGCCAGAACTCCATGGCACTGGTGGTGAAGATCCACGCCTGCAAAAAAACGAAGGGCACCCTGGTTGTGGTGATGAACCCGGACAGACACCCTGTCAAGGTACAACTCCCCATTGAAACCAGATCACAGCGCTGGGCTATTGTGATGGACACCAACAAGAACCAATCATTCTGCGACGAATCATTGCTGAACGATGGCTGGTTTGAAGTCACACCCAACAGTCTGGTCGTGATTGAAGAGCGCCTGTAGCCACCCCGGAAACAGGTATAAAAAACCCGCAGAACATGAGCTCTGCGGGTCATTCAATTTTATGGTTCAAGTTTGCCCTGGGTCTTCAGAGCAAAGTCGCTGGCTTCATGACGCTCATGGAGCTGTTCGTCCAACTCTCCCCAGCTTCTGTTGACCATTCTGCCCCGTTGTACCGCAGGTCTCTCATCAATTATTTTCGCCCAACGCAGCACATTGGTATACGACTTAGATTCAATAAATTCAGCAGCTTCATACAAGCGACCAAGTACTAATGATCCGTACCAGGGCCAGATCGCCATATCGGCAATCGTGTACTCATCACCACACATAAAAGTGTTTTCTGCCAGATGACGATCAAGAACATCCAGCTGACGTTTAACCTCCATGGTATAGCGATTGATCGGATACTCGTACCTCTCCGGTGCATAGGCATAAAAATGGCCGAAACCACCACCCAATATTGGCGCACTGGCCATCTGCCAGAATAACCAGTTCAAACACTCGGTACGTTTGCGAGTATCATCGGGAATGAACGCGCCAAATTTTTCCGCAAGATAGAGAAGAATAGAACCGGATTCGAACACCCGTTGTGGTGGATTCACACTATGATCCATCAACGCCGGAATTTTTGAATTCGGATTCACCTCAACAAAGCCCGAGCCAAACTGATTACCCTCAATGATCCTGATCAGCCAGGCATCATATTCAGCATCCGTTTTACCTGCGGCCAACAGCTCTTCCAACAGCACAGTCACCTTGACCCCGTTGGGGGTGGCCATGGAATAAAGCTGCAGGGGGTGCGTCCCAACAGGAAGATTTTTGTCGTGTGTTGCACCCGCTACGGGCCGATTAATACTGGCAAATGCGCCACTATCACTTTGTATCCACTTCCACACCTTTGGCGGTGTATACGCTATGTCGTTCACGAGCTGCTCCCCTATTAGCGGCTGTATGCTAGTAATGGACACCATTATCGTAATAGTTTTCAGGCCTGAAATGGATGAAAACCACCGCCACATCTTGTTCCGGTACATTCATAACCTCCCGAACCAAACTGGTGACCCTGGCGGCAATTTCGTCCTGAACGACCTGCCCGCGATCAAAACAAAAAATTTCGATAAACGGCCATGCCGCCGCAGGTT
The DNA here is from genome assembly GCA_947040555.1 of uncultured Oceanospirillales bacterium. Lineage (GTDB taxonomy): Bacteria > Pseudomonadota > Gammaproteobacteria > Pseudomonadales > Endozoicomonadaceae > Sansalvadorimonas. Next base: position 10,941 of record CAMRBW010000002.1, read on the forward strand.
CACCCTCCGAGAAAAAAGTAGTTGGTATGTGTTCAATAGTAAAATCACCACGGGCACAGCCCATCTGCTCCTGAAGAGCGTCCACCAGCGGTTTTGAAAGCTGCTGGGTTTGTTCAGGACTGATGGCACGAAAACGAAAATGCGGCACTTGTTAATTCCACAAAAGCTGAATCAAAAGCGGGAAATCATACCAGCTTATACGACAAACGTGACTATAAAGAGGCAACACCAGCCTTCAGAGTTCAACCATGTATACGTGTATACCTTTACCTGCCAACTATCTCTGCCAATATGGAATAAGGAAAGGGGATAATTTTTCCGTATCCAATAAGCAGGGAAGAACAATGGTAAATGGTCCAATAAATCGAGGTGACGGTCATGTAAAGACAGCGGAGCCCTTTTCACCGGTCAAGGAAGGGCCTATTTATGGTCAGTTCAGTGTCCATCAGGTAAGACTGGTGCCACCTACCCTCCAGAACTGGCCTGCCACCCAAGCACACCTCCCCAAAAATATTATCAGTGCCCGAGTAGTGAAACCGGTGAAGGATACCATGCCTTCTATCAAATCAATCACCGAGCCCCAGAATCAAAAGCCTCTCTCTCAAATGTTCACTTTTACCCAATCCTCTTTTTCAGAGCAGGGACTCTCGACATTTGAATCTCATTATTTGCAAACGGCACAGCATTCATTCTCTACACCCGAGGATTACCAACCCCAACCAACCTTTGACTGGAAGAAACCAGATTCTTCTCACTACAGCAATCCTATTTTTACCGCAGAGGCTACAGTCTCAGCAAATGCTGAACATATTTACGAAAGTGCTCCTGAACCTACTACCACCACAACTACTGACGAGACTCCATCACTCTCCTCAAGGAAAAAGGCCAAGAAGCAGGCCACGTTTGACAGGCTGGTGATATCAAAAAAATCAAAGATCAGGAAATTTGAGGAAAAATACAAAGCCTTCCATGAGGAACTTGGTGACCACTTAAGACTTATAGATCGAGCAAATAAAGCCTATAAAGGCGGGAAAAACGACAAGGGAGACAAGCTGATGGCTGCCGCCCATAAGGATCTCAAAAAACTGGGTAATGCCTATGACAAAATAAAACGTGCGACACCCGAAGCGACAAATATTCGTTCAGAAGTCCTTGACAAGCGTCACGGTGAGAAAAGATTGAAGTTGTTTGCTAACTTTTGCCAGTATGCAGAAAATCAGACTGTTAAGCTGGAGGCCGCGATTGAAAGCTATGTGGGGCAAGCTCGTACTGTCCAAAAGGGCTCCCAGAATTTTTCAACAAATCTTCGCTATTTAGGCAAGAACTTGAGGGAGGCCGTTGAAAACGCATACCCCTCAAAAACACAGCCTGAGTCTGACTACCCGCAGGTTTTTCCATCACTCACTCACAAGGAACAGGCCAGGAAGCAGGCCACGTTTGACAGGCTGGTGATATCAAAAAAATCAAAGATCAGGAAATTTGAGGAAAAATACAAAGCCTTCCATGAGGAACTTGGTGACCACTTAAGACTTATAGATCGAGCAAATAAAGCCTATAAAGGCGGGAAAAACGACAAGGGAGACAAGCTGATGGCTGCCGCCCATAAGGATCTCAAAAAACTGGGTAATGCCTATGACAAAATAAAACGTGCGACACCCGAAGCGACAAATATTCGTTCAGAAGTCCTTGACAAGCGTCACGGTGAGAAAAGATTGAAGTTGTTTGCTAACTTTTGCCAGTATGCAGAAAATCAGACTGTTAAGCTGGAGGCCGCGATTGAAAGCTATGTGGGGCAAGCTCGTACTGTCCAAAAGGACTCCCAGAATTTTTCAACAGATCTTCGCGATTTAGGCAAGAACTTGAGGGAGGCCGTTGAAAACGCATACCCCTCCAAAACACAGCGTGAGTCTGACTACCCGCAGGGCCAGGCTCCCTAGAGCCTGAAGGGAGCCATCCTCAAGTGATCTCAGCTTACTTGTCCATCGTCAAGGACTGCCCGCCACCTTTTTTGAAGTACTCTCTGGACAGGCGAAACACCACAGGGCTCAGCAGGATGAGAGCCATCAGATTGGGCAGAGCCATCATCGCATTCAGGGTATCCGCCACCAGCCAGATAAAATCCAGGCTCAGCATAGCACCGGCCGGAATAGCCAGAACCCAGAGAACCCGATAGGGCATAATCGCTTTCACCCCGAGAATATAAACGACACTGCGTTCACCATACAGCGACCAGCCAAGAATAGTGGTGAAAGCAAAAACACTCAGGGCAATGGCAATCACATAATTACCGACACCGGGAAGAGCCTGAGCAAAGGCGGCAGAGGTCAGCTCTGCTCCAGACTGACCGGATGCCCACAGGCCAGAGGTGATGATGGTCAGACCGGTGATAGAACAGATCACAATGGTATCGATAAAGGTACCCAGCATGGCGATCAATCCCTGACGAACAGGGTCACTGGTCTGGGAAGAGGCATGGGCAATCGCAGCAGAACCCAAACCAGCCTCATTGGAGAACACCCCACGGGCAACACCAAAACGGATCGCCATCCAGACTGCGGCACCGGCAAAACCACCCTCTGCCGCATGCTCAGTAAAGGCATAGGTGAAGACCAGTTCCAGCGCAGCAGGCAGCTGCTCCGCATTGATGCCAAGCACGACCAGGCCAACAACCAGATAAGCAACGGCCATAAACGGCACCAGCGCACCAGCCACTGCGCCAATGCGCTTAATACCACCAAGCAGGACCGCAGCCACCAACACCATCATGCCCACGCCGGTCGCCAGTTCAGGGATGCCGAAGTTACTCTTCAGTACATCAGCCACTGAGTTCGCCTGAACAGTATTACCGATACCAAAGGCCGCTATAGAAGCAAAAATCGCGAACAGCATACCCAGCCATGCCCATTTGGGACCAAGGCCGTTTCTAATGTAATACATCGGTCCGCCAACATGGTTGCCGTTGTCGTCTTCTTCACGGTATTTCACCGCCAACACCGCTTCGGCAAATTTGGTCGCCATACCGACCAGCGCCGTACACCACATCCAGAACAAGGCCCCAGGACCACCGAGAAAAACAGCTGTCGCAACACCGGCAATATTACCGGTTCCTACCGTTGCCGAGAGTGCCGTCATCAAAGCTTGAAAAGGCGAAATCTGACCTTCATCCTTTTCATCACAACTTGAGCGACGCCCACGCCATAGAAGCCTGAAACCAGTGCCCAGTTTTAACAGGGGCATCAGTTTCAGGCCGATCATAAGAAACAGTCCCGTACCCAGAATCAGAAAAAGCATTATAGGCCCCCAGACAATGCTGTTAATCTGACTGATAAAATCAGTTACTGCTTCCATCTGATATCACCTTTATTACTTGTTATTGTTATTGTTGTTTATTGCTACTTATTGTTACTTATCATTAGTTGTTACTTTTTAACGTTGCTAATTGCTATCTGCTGGTCTCCAGCTCAATATCAATGCAGTTGACATTAAAGTGCTTACAGTTATCACGAAACATCTGGTAAACACAGCTTTTCTGAGCTTCTGGTGTAAACATTACGGTTTCTCCTGAGAAAAACTGCAGTTGTTCAACACTCCGGATCTGTAGGCACTCATCCAGCCGTAAGCCATGAGTAAATAAAAAACGATGAAAGTCATGCTCATCTTCTGCAACTATCAGAAGTGGCACAAACCAACCGGAATGTGGTGAGCGAAATTTCGACATCACTTGCTTCCTCAAAGAAATGTGGCGAATCCATGCCACTTGTTTTATTTTGTTGTTTTTCCCCTGTTTTAAGAATGTCATATCATTGCTGTTTAATCGACACCTGTCATTTACTGTCGTACGGGAATTTCCCGCAACATCGTCAACTTTCTGCTAAATAACACTGCACGACAATGTACATTTGTAGGTGAATCATGCTGGAACTCTCTGAACAGGATGTAGAGCTGAACGCCACCTGTAGCAGCAAAGAGGACGCCATTCGCTTCATCGTAGAGAAAATGGTCGATGGTGATCTGGTCGAACCGGGCTACCTCCACGGTGTACTCGAGCGAGAACAGCAAACATCAACTTTTCTTGGGTCTGGTATTGCCATACCCCATGGCACAACAGAGACTCGCGACCTGATCAGACAGACTGGCATCAAAGTGATTCGTTTCCCGGACGGACTGGATTGGGGCGACCAGCAAACTGTCTATACAGCAATCGGCGTTGCGGCCAAATCCGATGAGCATCTCGGCATTCTGCGTAAGCTCACCCATATCATGAACAGCTCTGAACTGGTTAACAGTCTGCATACCAGCCCTTCGGCGCAGGAGGTCATTGCCATCTTCAGTCGTGATCTCGCCGCTGGCGGAGGGAATAACGAGTTGCTGATTCATCCTGACAATATACGAACAGGGATGACTCTCAGCAGTCTTATTGAGGCCAAAGCGATAGCTGCATCCATTCTCTGCGGTCATGGTAGCTGGGAGGCCGGTAACCTGAACGCTTTGATGACCGATGCCACAATAAAGCTGGACGACAATATATGGCTTATTTGTGCCCAGAACAGGGATCGTCAATCGTCATTGGCCGCCGTCCAGTTCCACGCCTCTGGTCAGACACATCTGGATCCGTCAAAACAGCTGCTGATCACTGTGGTAACCCAGGGAGATAACCACAGAGAGCTAATGGATCGCCTGATAGATTTTCAGCGCAAGAATGCCCTGATCAAATTGGTTGCAGCCGCAAGCCCACAAATCCTGTGCGGCCTCCTCAACGGCACTGAGGCCGGTGTACAATCTGTCACTTGTCGTCTGCCCCTGCCCCATGGACTCCACGCCCGACCAGCAACCCAACTGGTCAAACTGGTGAAGTCACTGGGTGTAGAGGTTTTTGCAGAAAACCTTGATGAAAACAGTGCCCTGGTTAAAGTCAACAGTATTGCCCGGCTTATCGGCCTTGGTGTCTGTTTTGGTCACCGCATCCGCTTCACCATTCGCGATCCTGATGCCAAAAAACACCTCGACACGCTACTCCGTGAGGTCGCCAACGGGCTGGGAGATGATACCGCACCACTGCCCGATAAGCCTGACAGCAGTACTCTCTCATCATCCTCACCACCCCCATCGCCAGACACTCCACCTTCCCAGGCTGATAAGCCCGCTTCCAGCAGCGAGCCAGGCCCGGGAGACACGATCAAAGGTTTGTGCGGTGCACCTGGCATGGCCATCGGTACCGCCTTTGTTCAGCACGATATCGTATTCCATTATGAGGAGTTTTCATCCAATAACGAGGAGCAGATCCTGCGCCTTGAAAAGGCTGTAACTGCCGTCAAATACCTTATCAGTGAACGGATAAAAGCCTCCGAAAAAGACGATGCCCGCCAAATTGCAGAAATGCACATTGCCCTATTGGACGACCCAGCTCTGGTAGACGACTCTTGCGAGTTAATCCGCCAAAACAAGTCTGCAGAATGGAGCTGGCACACAACCTATGAAAAAATTGCAAATGCGCAGGAAAAAAACCCTGATCCTCTCATGGCCGAACGCGCTGCTGACTTTCGTGATGTTGGCAGTCAGGTGCTGTCTATCCTGACGGGGCAGGAGATCGAGTCCAATGAGACAGAACCTCACATCCTGATCTGCCATGAACTGCCCGCTTCCAAAGTGCCAATGCTTGATCCCCAGATTACACTGGCCGTTGTCACCGCCGCCGGAGGTGTCACCTCCCATGCCGCCATACTGGCTCGTTCGACCGGTATTCCACTGCTGGTTGGCTGCGGCAACAGGGTGCTCTCCATTGCAAACGGTACCCAGCTGATCATCAATTGCGATGAACAGCTGGCCAGGCTGGTTGAAAACGACGAGGAGATCACCCAGGCCCGGCAGGAAAAACAGCGTCAGGATGATGCCTCCGAGGCCGCTTATCAACATTGTCATGAGCCCGCCATCACCACGGACGGCGTACAGATGGAGGTGGTCGCCAATATCACCAACAGCTCCCAGGTGAAGAGTGCACTGGAATACGGTGCCGAGGGCATCGGTCTGTACCGGTCCGAGTTCGTCTACATGGAATACGGTCAAGAACCCACCATCGAACAGCAGACCATGGAATACCAGCAGGCATTGCAACAGTTGAAAGGACGACCACTGGTTGTTCGAACACTGGATGTTGGTGGTGATAAACCTTTGCCGTATATCCCCATAGCCAAAGAAGAGAACCCATTCCTCGGCGTCCGTGGGGCACGCCTCTCTCTGCTCCACCCCGAGATACTCCAGCGACAACTACAGGCTCTTCTGACCGCAGCCGCCAGTACCGAGGGGACCAAAAGCAACCTGAAAATCATGTTCCCGATGATCTGTGACATCAGTGAGTGGCGACAGCTGCGCACGCTCATCCATACCGTTGCCGCCGACCATCCCGATGTGCACTTTGAGCTGGGCATGATGATCGAAGTTCCCAGTGCCGCACTGCTGGCGGATACCTTTGCCCCCGAGCTGGATTTCTTCTCCATCGGCACCAATGATCTTACCCAGTACACCATGGCCATAGACCGTGGCCATCCCACACTGTCCGGGATGGCAGACCCTATTCACCCTGCCGTATTGCGCCTGATAAAAATGACCGTAGACGCTGCCAACCAGCACAAAGCCTGGGTCGGTGTCTGCGGGGAGCTGGCCGCTGATCTTTTGGGTGCCATTGTGCTCACCGGTTTGGGCGTGAAAGAGTTGAGCATGTCGGTCAAGTCTATTCCTCAGGCCAAGGCTCACATTCGAAAAGTCTCCCTTGCACAGTCAAAAGCTATGGCGGAAGCGGCGCTTAAAGCCGAGTCAGCACAGGCTGTTCGCGCGCTAAAGATAGAGGACTTCTGACATGGACAAACCTATTCTCACCGTAACACTCAATCCGGCACTGGATCTGACCATTATCTGTAACGCTCTGCTACTGGATTCTGTCAATGTGGCCAGAGAGTGTAGCCTCCATGCCGCCGGCAAGGGGATCAACGTCGCCAGAGTGCTCTCGGATCTGGGTGTCAAAGTGAATGCCACCGGCATCTTCGGCAGTAGCAACAGACAACCATTCGATGATTTCTTTCGTAACCACCCAATAGAAAACCATTGTCACCATATATCTGGGGACACTCGCATTAACGTCAAGGTTAAAGACGACAAAGATCAAGTCACGGAGATCAATCTCCCCGGGCTTGAACCAAGCTCTCAAGAGCTAAACAAATTCCGCATCCAGCTGCTGGAAATTGCCGAACAAAGTGCCTGGGTGGTGCTTGCCGGAAGTCTCCCAAAAGCGATTCCGATAGATTTCTACAGCCTGCTGATAGCAGACCTCAACCAACTCGGGATTAATGTGATCCTTGATACCAGCGGTGCCGCCCTGATCTCCGCGGTAAAATCCGTCCCCTTTCTGATCAAACCCAATCGTTTTGAACTGGAACAGTGGTGCGGAGAACCGGTGACGTCTATCGATAAAGAGAAAAGTGTCGTACAGAACCTGCTAAATCTCGGTATCCAGCATATTGTGGTTTCTGATGGCCGCCATGGCTCCCGATGGTACACACATGATGTCGTCTGGCAGGCCATACCCCCGAAAATGAACGTTGTCAGTACAGTAGGAGCCGGAGACAGTCTGGTAGCCGGTATCGTCTATGGACTATCACAGGGCTGGTCTCCTGACCAATGTCTGGTACAGGCAACCGCCATAGCAGCACTTGCAGTCACTCAGATTGGTGTCGGCATTCCCCATCGTAATGAGCTGGAGAAAATTCGCAGCCAGGTACAGCTTATGAAACTTAACGCCGGAGAACAGTAGTATGAATGTTCTGATCTACACCAACTGTCATGCTGGTCTCTTCTCCAGCTATATAGCCGGTGAAAACCTGCGGCACTATGCACAGGAAAAAGGATGGCGTGCCAAAGCTGAAATTCATTGTCAGGTCTTGCCGGTCATACCTTTCAGCCAGCAAGATATTGAGGAAGCAGACCTGATTGTCGTTGCCACCATGACCGGCTGTGATCTCTCCCGCTTCGCTGGCAAAAAGCTGTTCCTGGGGAATGTGCAGTCCGCAATCAGTGCCCCGGATGCCTACCTGACCCAGGCCGAACAGGAGGCGAGCGTTTACGACCCCGCTACTGATACCACGGCCGATACCACGGGGGCAGTGGCACCAGAACAACCGCCTCACAGTAGTAAAAGTAAAGAGAAGGGTCTGCATATTCTCGCCGTGACCGCCTGCCCGACCGGTGTCGCCCACACCTTTATGGCCGCAGAAGCCCTGCAGTCCATAGCCGGCCTGATGGGCCACAACATTAAGGTAGAAACACGGGGCTCTATCGGAGCCAAAAACACCTTTACTGCCGATGATATTGCCAAGGCTGATCTGGTGATTCTGGCGGTAGATATTGAGGTAGACAGCGCACCATTTGCCGGTAAGCGCATCTACCGCACCAGCACCGGCAAAGCACTTAAACAGACGAAAGAGGTTATTGAAGCGGCTATTCAGGAGGCCCGGATCGAGGGTGGTGCCGATCAGCCGTCGTCTGTATCTTCATCATCGGGAGATAGCGCCGGGCCTTATAAACATCTGATGACCGGTGTCTCCTTTATGCTGCCGATGGTCGTTGCCGGTGGTCTTTCAATTGCACTGTCGTTTGTTTTTGGCATCGAAGCCTTCAAGACCGAAGGCACGCTGGCGGCAGCGTTAATGAAAATCGGCGGTGACTCCGCCTTTGCCCTGATGATTCCGGTGCTGTCCGGCTATATCGCCTTCTCTATTGCCGACCGCCCCGGGCTCACACCAGGGCTGATTGGGGGGATGCTGGCCAGTGCTCTGGGCGCCGGTTTTCTCGGAGGTATCGCCTCGGGTTTTCTGGCCGGTTATACCGCCAGACTTCTGGTCGATAAAATCTCACTCCCGAAGACCATGGAAGCGCTCAAACCCATTCTTATCGTGCCGCTGGCCGCCTCCCTGGTGACCGGTCTGGTGATGATTTACATAGTCGGAGGGCCGGTAGCCGCCATTATGAATGGGATGGAGCAATTCCTCTCCTCCATGGGCGATGCCAATGCGGTGCTGCTGGGGCTGATTCTGGGAGCAATGATGTGCTTTGATCTGGGCGGCCCGGTCAATAAGGCGGCCTACGCCTTTGGCGTTGGACTGCTGGCCAGTCAACAGTATGAACCGATGGCGGCCATTATGGCGGCGGGGATGACACCGGCCATTGCCATGGGCATTGTCACCTTTATCGGTCGCAGGCACTTCTCGGAGGCTGAACACGAAGCCGGACGGGCGTCGTTTGTACTGGGACTCTGTTTTATCTCCGAGGGGGCTATTCCCTTTGCGGCCAAAGACCCGATCCGAGTGATTCCCGCCACCATGCTCGGTGGCGCTATTACTGGTGCCCTCTCCATGTATTACAACATCCAGCTGATGGCGCCCCATGGCGGCATATTTGTGTTGTTTATTCCTAACGCGATTTCCCATGTCACTCTGTATGCTCTGGCCATCGCCGCAGGTTCGATCGTCACGGCGCTGGCTTATCTGACACTGATCAAACTGATCAGGCACAAGGAGGTAGAAATCGTCGAGGTCTGAACTTTTTCCACTTTTTCTATCCTTCCTCCCTTTCTTTAACCTCAGAAGGGAGGGGGGTAGCTCTGCTTTGATGTGACATCCGTTAACAAAAATAGAACAAAGAGACACCCATATATTTGGTGCCCATGTATTTGGTGAGTGAAATCTGTAACTGCTCATTTTTTACTGGCAAATCTGCGTTTTCAGAATCATCTCTCCCGGAAACACTGGGCTCCTGAGGAGTCTGTTCCTCATCTGCCAGAGAAATATGAGCAGTTACTGAAATCTAGTGGAAATTTGGTGGAAATCTGGGAAATCCATATATTTAGCAGATGAGATCAGTAAATTTTATGGATGTCCTCAACTGCTCAACTGCTCAACTGCTCAACTGCTCGCTTTCAGCGATTTTTGAACTTTTTGTCTCAAAGTCAATCCAAATAGCAGTACCAGACAACGGCATACTGCAGTTGTTATGTGTTCGGATCATGATTTATCAAAATACAAGGAGGTTTCACATGCACACAAAACTAATGCTTTTCCTCATACTTACCGCTCTCGGCTATTCAACCGTCGTGCGGTCTTTTCCTATTGAGAATTTTTTTCATTATAAATTTTCTGTCCCAGACCCCAGTGGCAGCGAGAATACAGAGAGGGAAACGGATATGAATATTTTTCGAAAAGAAGTAAAAGCGAACTGTACCCATGAGTGCAAAGAGCAGCGACAGGTAAGCTGGACTGGACGTGTACAACTGCCTAAGCAGGGGAGTATAAATTCCAAAAATGCCTATCCAGAAGAAGAGTATTCATGTTTTTGCTCTCATGTACAGTCATCAAACAACAGGGAAACAATATCGAATAGCACAGAAGCCCGCAAAGTATGTCCACTAAGATGTAAACGCGAGACCAATAACAAAACGGGCGAGAAAGACCTGCGTTCGACAGGACATTGGTGGTCGCTTTATGATAAACTCAAACGCGAATTCTTTTCTATTTGCCAATGCGAAAAACCACTGATACATGATGAGCTTTGAGGATTAGCAAGGGAAAGTTATCAAAGCCACTTTCCCGGCCAAGTCAGTCCACAACATCAACCTATCCAGACCCTGGCGTTGCGGAACATTCGCAAAATCCGGGACATCTTGGCAGACCAGATCAGAAAATTTTATGGATGTCCTCAACCACTGATGAAAATAGTACATTTTATGGATGTCCTTAACTGCTCTGTCCTTAACTGCTCTGACGAGTACTTTTATGCGAAAGCAATTGACTGGCTACCTAACCAGAATGTTAGTTAACTTCAGGTTTAAAATGAACTTTCTGTGTTTTTTTTGTCAACAAATGGAGACGATGTAATTAAGAGGAATAACATAGGAGAAACCAATGTTTGTTATTAACTATCTGAAAACGGTTTTTTATCGCCCTGAAGAAAACACAGATCATGGTATAACAACCACAGACCCTAAGTAAATAATGGAGAAGGTTCTTGAAGAGAACGGCATGACGTGGAACTCCCGCGTAATTCGTGCAACTTCGAGTCGATTTGTGGATCTAAAAAAGTCAGTAGCGTATGCAAATCCGAAAAGCATTACGGATGTATACGATATTTATTCGAAAGGACTACAGTCTAATAAACCCTACTTTGAGCAGTATCAATGTATAACATCTAAAATGTTAGGGTGCCCGTCATTAAATGTTATATTTTATCGAAAGGGCTTCCAAAATCCGTACAGGAAACAGAAGATCGAAGTCAGCTATGTTAAGCACCAACGGTATTGGTGACGCCATAGCCTCCCGTACGCGCTCACGAACCTCGCCGACAGTAATAAACTGCATAGCCTCCCGTACCCGTTCAAAAGGCACAAAGTCACTGCCGACCTATAGTAAGCGTCAGAAGGTTACTCGCTTACGGACGCGTAAGCCCCGCATAGTCGGCGAAGTCTCTATTAGCATCAAAGTATCAGATATTTTTGCACAATCAGGAAAACTGTATCCTGACGCAATCGCTGTCTTCAGAAATTGTTTCATAGCAACCATACCCAAAGGAGAAATAACCTGTAAAATTCTTCCCCCGGCCGGAAATGAGGGGTGGTAGTGTTCCCACAGGGCAGGCACACAAGAAAAGTGTAAAGAAAACTTAAAGTACACAGGACATCTCTTTCCCGTCAGCCAATATTGATGGACACCCACATCAAATAGAGCCTATCAAGCGGTTGATGAAGAAGAGAAATGTACGGGCACGGGCTGCCATCGTCATGGACTTTATCCACGTGCTGGAATATCTCTGGAGAGCCTCTTATTGCCTGTATCGCAAGGGAAGTACGGATACACAATTTAAATTACAGCCTCTTGTCGAAGGTCGAGCCAGGCAGAGGGGGCGGCAATAGCCGCCCCTCTGCCTCTTACAGATTTACAGCATCAACCTACCCAGACCCGCGCATTACGGAACATCCGCATCCACGGCGCATCTTCCTGCCACCCATCCGGATGCCAGGAGTTCTGCACGGTACGGAATACCCGCTCCGGGTGCGGCATCATAATCGTCACCCGACCATCACGGCTGGTCAGGCCGGTAACGCCCTCGGCAGAACCATTCGGATTGTAAGGATAACGCTCGGTGACTCCACCCTGGTTATCCACAAACCGGAGCGCAACAAGACCCGCCTTGTTGACCGCCGCCAGATCTGAAGCCTTGGCAAATTCTACCTGTCCTTCCCCGTGGGCGATGGCAATCGGCATCTGCGCCTTTTCCATCCCCTGCAGGAAGATGGATGCGCTTTTCTGCACTTCTACCATCGCCACCCGCGCTTCAAACTGCTCAGAACGGTTACGGACAAAACGGGGCCAATGCGCAGTTCCCGGAATCAGCTCCCGCAGGGTCGACAGCATCTGACACCCGTTGCAGACTCCCAAAGTAAAGGTATCCCGACGATCAAAGTAACTGGCAAACTGTTCCCGCACCCGGTCATTGAACAGAACGGATTTGGCCCAGCCGCCACCGGCACCGAGAACATCGCCATAGGAGAAACCGCCACAGGCCACCAGTCCCCGGAACTCTTTGAGGTTACGGTGACCGGCCATCAGATCGCTCATATGAACGTCGATGGTCTCGAAACCGGCGCGGTCAAATGCGGCGGCCATCTCTACCTGACCATTGACACCTTGTTCACGCAGGATCGCCACCTTCGGACGCACACCGGTAGCGATGTAAGGCGCGGTAATATCTTTGTTGATATCCCAGGAGACCGAGACATGCAGACCGTTGTCTTTGTCGTCCAGCAGGTTATCAAACTCATTACGGGCACACTCTTCGTTATCCCGCAGCGCCTGAATGCGATAGCTGGTCTCGGCCCACATGCGCTGATAGCGGATACGGTTCCCTTCCAGCACACGCTTGCCACCATAGGTAAAGGTGATCTCCTGTTCGGGAGCGAGCTTGCCGATGGAGTGAACGCTGCCACCCAGACCAAAACTGGCCAGACAGTCCTTCACCAGCCCCCGGTCTTCCCGACGCACCTGAATCACCGCACCCAGCTCTTCGTTGAACAGGGCGGCGGCCAGATTCGCACGGGTTCTGGCCAGTTTGTCCAGCTTTACGGTGAGCCCGGTACGACCGGCAAAGGTCATCTCCACCAGCGTGGTGAACAGACCACCGTCGGAACGGTCGTGGTAGGCCAGCAGTTTGTCTTCACACAACAGCTGCTGAATGGCCTGGAAGAAGCTTTTCAGATCCTGCGGCTCATCCAGATCCGCCGGTTCAGCACCGATCTCTTTGTAGACCTGAGCCAACGCCGAGCCGCCGATACGGTTCTGGCCACGACCGAGGTCGATCAATAACAGCTCGGTTTCACCTTTGTCGGTACGCAGCTGGGGCGTCACACACTGACGTACATCAGCGACCGGCGCAAAGGCGGTAATGACCAGCGACAGCGGTGCGGTTACCGATTTTTCTTCGCTCCCTCCGTCTTCAGAATCAGCCTGCCAGGTGGTGCGCATGGACAGGGAGTCCTTGCCCACCGGAATGGTGATGCCTAACTCAGGACAGAGTTCCATACCCACGGCCTTCACCGTGTCGTACAGACGCTCATCTTCACCGGGATGACCGGCTGCAGCCATCCAGTTGGCGGAGAGGCGTATTTCGGAGAGCGCATTGATACGGACCGAGGCGATATTGGTGATCGCTTCCCCCACCGCCATACGTCCGGATGCCGGGGCATCCAGCAGAGCCACCGGCGTACGTTCGCCCATGGACATCGCTTCACCGGTGGTGGCATTAAAGCCGGAGGTGGTCACGGCACAGTCGGCCACCGGCACCTGCCAGGGGCCGACCATCTGGTCACGGACCACCTGACCGGTAATGCTGCGGTCGCCAATGGTGATCAGGAAACTCTTGCTGGCCACAGTCGGCAGTTTGAGAACCCGTTCGGCCGCCTCTTTCAGATCGATATCGGAGGTATCAAACGGCTGCACCTCAAAGCTGCTGCGTTCAATACTGCGATGCATGCGAGGTGGTTTGCCCAGCAGTACATCCAGCGGCATATCGACCGGCTGGTTGTCGAAGTGTTCATCATTGACCAGCAGGTGCGGCTCTTCAGTCGCTTCACCTACGATGGCGTAAGGGCAGCGTTCCCGCTGACAGATCGCCTCAAACATCGGCAGATCTTCCGGCGAAACTGCCAGCACATAGCGTTCCTGGGATTCATTACACCAAAGGGCCCTTGGGCTCATACCCGGCTCGTCGTTGAGTATCTTGCGCAGCTCGAACTTGCCACCGCGACCGCCATCGTTCACCAGCTCTGGCAACGCATTGGAGAGGCCACCAGCACCCACATCGTGGATAAAGACCAGCGGGTTTTTATCCCCCAGCTGCCAGCAGCGGTCTATAACCTCCTGACAGCGACGCTCCATCTCCGGGTTATCCCGCTGCACCGAGGCGAAGTCGAGATTTTCCTGACCGGCACTGGAGTTCATGGACGAGGCGGCGCCACCGCCAAGACCGATCTCCATGGCGGGGCCGCCGAGAACGATCAGCCTGGTACCGGCAGGATATTCACCCTTCTCGATATGCTGTTCGCGGATATTGCCCATACCGCCGGCGAGCATGATCGGCTTGTGATAACCCCGCACCTCTTCACCGGCTGGGCCATTAACAGTCTCTTCATAAGTCCGGAAATAACCACACAGGGCAGGACGACCAAACTCGTTATTGAATGCCGCTCCGCCGAGGGGGCCATCGATCATAATATCGAGGGCGGAGACGATGCGATCCGGCTTGCCATATTTTTTGCCATCACGGCCATCTTCCCAGGGCTGTTCAAAGCCGGGGATGTTCAGGTTGGAGACGGTGAAGCCGGTCAGACCCGCCTTGGGTTTGCCGCCGCGACCGGTGGCACCTTCGTCACGAATCTCACCGCCGGAACCGGTGGCAGCACCCGCCCACGGGGCGATGGCGGTCGGATGGTTATGGGTCTCCACCTTCATCAGAATGTGGATGTCTTCTTCTGTGTAACCGTAACTGCGCGCGTCGTGATCGGGGAAGAAGCGGTCGCCCTTCCAGCCTTTGATCACTGAGGCATTGTCTTTGTAGGCCGAAAGTACACCCTCAGAGTTCATCTGGTAGGTGTTGCGGATCATGGCGAACAGGGATTTTTCCTGCGCTTCGCCATCGATATCCCAGGAAGCGTTGAAGATCTTGTGGCGACAGTGTTCCGAGTTGGCCTGGGCGAACATCATCAGCTCGACGTCACTCGGATCGCGTTCAAGCTTCAGGAAGTTTTCCAGCAGGTAATCGATCTCGTCTTCGGCCAGGGCCAGACCAAGAGTCCGGTTGGCAGCCACCAGTGCCTCTCGACCCTTTTCTATAACGGAAATGCGGTCAAGTGGCGCCGGGGCGGCTTCCGTGAACAGCTGACCGGCCTCTTCTGGCGCAGACAGAACCGTTTCCGTCATGCGGTCGTGAAGAACAGTGGTGAGGATAGCAGCATCTTCCAAGGTGAGTGGTAATGCGCTGGTTATATAGTAGGCCGTGCCCCGTTCGAGACGACGAATCGTCGTTAAACCACAGTTATGGGCAATATCTGTGGCCTTGCTGGACCAGGGAGAGATGGTACCGGCACGGGGTGTTATCAGGAATAACTGGCCATCTGTGGCCTGCTGTTGACGCCTCGGTCCGTACTGGAGCAGCCGTTCCAGCACAGTCTGCTGGAATGGTGTCCATTGGTAGTCAGGAGTCTCAGGGGCATGCAGGTCGACAAAATGCAGATACTCCGCATACACACCTTGAACGACCGGCACCTGCTGCTTCAGCGAGTTTAACAGCCTGGTCGCACGAAACGGGGAGAGAACGGGGTTACCGCGGATAATCTCCATGAGATGCATGATCCTTGATTCTTTTTCAGGTCAGGTTAGCGAGCGGTGCGTATAATACAGACTCTATTGCGGCGACTCCACCACCAGCGGTTGTAAACGTGCCTTTCGTTCCACTTTTTTGCGTTCCCGCCGTCTGCGGAAAAAAGCTGACAGCATTGTTGAGCACTCATCAGCCAGAATGCCGGAAACCATTTCAACCTGATGATTCAGGTTATCCCGCCCCAGAAAACAGTCCCGACTGATAATTGCACCGGCTTTGGGTTCTGCTGCACCAAAAATCAATTTTCGAATCCGGCTGTGCACCAACGCGCCTGCACACATGGGGCAGGGTTCCAGAGTGACATAAAGATCACAATCCACCAGCCGGTAGTTGTCCAGCGTGCGTGCCGCTTCACGGAGAGCGAGAATCTCCGCATGGGCACAGGGGTCAGTTCTGCCGATTGGACTGTTATAACCGCGGCCAACAATCTGGCCATCGCAAACCACTATCGCACCCACCGGCACTTCACCAACTGCGGCACCAAGTGCCGCAAGGGAGAGAGCTTCCCTCATCCAATGTTCATCTTGCTCAGCTGTCTGCATACGACCTGTTCGTTCTCCGTAAATAACAAGCATGACCGAATTTGGTCAACTCACTATTTGCACTACTTTTTACAGGCTCGCGGGGGTAAACCATTTCTATCTCGCCCCCTCTGGCAGCCCGGCCAAGGGCTTAGCTTAAATCATCCCTATTGGGGGAGACTATGCCCGTGAACAAATTTTGTTCACATTTCATCATGTTAACGATACTGACAACATCTTTGGCCTGCTGCCCGCCATGGCGTATTCGTGTCAATGCAAGATGAAAGGCCTGCCCTCGCCGACGCTGTCGCTAACGACAGCGTCGACGGAAAGGCAGTATCAGGCTCGCTTAGCACTAACTACATTGTTCGTGATAAGGAGAAAAAAACATGATTTTCGTGCCGTTAATATCCTTGAGCTCTCCAGACCAGGCCAACTGATAGAGAAGAGCCAGATCATCCTTGTCGCTGTCGGTTAATTCGCTTTGGTCACCATAGTTCATAATCGAGAAAGCACAGTGTTCGCCAAATGCTTCGCTGGGCCATGCCCTCTCATTAACATCAGCAAAAAAATGCCGTAACCCAAAGACGTGACCCAATTCATGAATCATGGTGTTAACTTGCTCTTTTCGGCATTGTTCGAACATCTTAGGGTAAAGCAATAAGTCATTGCGCCCCGGGCCGGGGAAAAACGCTCTGGCTAAAGTACAACCTATTGGGCTGCAGTTGTTGTCGGCTTCGACGCGAAGTTGAAAATCCCATGATTTTGAATTTTCAGAAAACTTGACGGGTACGGCAAAGTCCCATTTCAATAATGCTTCAGCGAATATCTCGCGAATATAATCCTTTATCTCCTCGGGATTGGAGAACACTGAGAGATAATTTTCATCAAACTCCCAGCGTAATACACTGTCCTCCTTCCATAAGGGTACAAGGCCTTCACTGGCATCTACCACTATCTCTAAAGGCAACCGTCCTTTAGGCATTTCAAAACCCACGCCATCGGTGGTGCAAATATTCCCTTTGCCATATTTATGAACAAGCGGAGCGCCCTTAATATGACACTCTTCTTTCGACTTTAGGTTAAGCGGAACAGAAGATTCTTTTTTATCATCTTTTTTCGGCTTTGACATTTCTAGCCTCCTTTGGACTTGCATGATGTGCGTTACCGCACGGTGAAGTCATGGATAGGTTCAAAAGTGCCTCACACGGAGAAGATTAAGCACACCCATAAGCAGTCAAGCCTAACGCAGATCGTCCATTACGCCTGTTTCGGACGGCTATCCATAGAGAGTGGACTGCAAAGAAAGTGAAGGGGACAGGCCTTTGGTCGTAATGGCACGATTCTGCCAACGACGGAATCACCAGGCACGTACTTCTACTGACGCAATAACTATTTAGAAAACCAGATACCGGCAATGGCACCTCGGAAAGGCAGAGCAACCGAGAAGCAACGTCCTGCCGCACCGCTACACACCGAGTGATGCAAGCGCCTTCACTGCACTGCCACTGTAAGTCTGTTTTTATGCTTAACTTCTACTAAGGTCTGGATTGAATGCGATGTGATGTCCGCTGCATAATTTAAAACAACAAATGGTATTAACAAGTCACGGAGGACTTAACCCATGTCCCATCGTCAGAATGTCGAAGACAACTTACAACGTTTCGCTGAAGGTATTGGTCTTGGTGAGCTGAAACTAAACGAACATGGCGCCTGTGGGCTCTGTTTCGATGATTCGCTTATCGTGAATATGGAGTATCTGGAGGAGGACGAGGCGATGGTCTTTGTCTCTGCCGTCAAGCCAGTCGATCTTCATGCCAGCCCGGAAAATAAGGCCGCTGAGTTCGAGAAGTTTCTGTTCATCAATCTCCAACACCATAGTATGCAGGGCGCCTTCCTGACCCTGAATCACGATAAAACCGAAATCCTGCTGATCCGTTCCATGGCTGCCAGTATCGATTATGGCTATTTTGAGTCAGCGCTGGAAAAATTCGTCAATACGCTCGAATGGATTGTTCAAGAAGCCAACGACGCCTCAAGTGATGGGTCCTCAACTCCGACCGGAGGATCCGGTACTCCGCCTCCGGCACAGCCTGATGGTGGTATGGGCATTATGGTTTAAATCAATCGTTTTTTTCACTTTCCCTTGTTTTCCCACTCTTTGCGCCCTTTCAGGGCGTATTTTTTTGTCGTCAAAACAACCGGCCTGCCGATTCTATAGTCTTAGTAACAGTGCAGATTGCCATGATCAGAATCCCGTGGTTCAAAATCTGTGGTTAGAGTTATGGTTAAAAGTCATGGTTAAAAGTCATGGTTAAAAGGAGCGAACCTTGAGCAAAAGTGATGCCCTCGACTATCTGACAGAAGCCCTCCAGAATGCCGTCGATGGCAGCCGTCTGGTAGACATTCGTGGCCGGGTAACAGAAGTGCGCGGCATGATTATCAAGGCGGCGGTGCCCGGCGTGAAAATCGGTGAGCTGTGTGAACTGTTCACCCCAGGCGAAGACGATATGAACTACGCCGAGGTGGTTGGCTTTGAGGGCTACGATGCCGTATTAACGCCCCTTGGCGAGATGATGGGTCTCTCCTCCAATACCGAAGTGATACCCACCGGACGGGTACACCATGTGGCGGTGGGCCCTCATCTGCTGGGACAGGTACTGGATGGTATGGGCCGCCCTTTGCACGCGAATCCCGATGAAAATAGTACTCCTGATGCCTGGTACCCGGTCTATGCCAATGCTCCCGACCCTCTGACCCGAAAAATTATTGATAAACCCATGCCTCTGGGGATACGAGCCCTCGACGGCATACTCACCTGTGGTGAAGGCCAGCGTATGGGTATCTTTGCCGCCGCCGGTGGTGGTAAGTCCACTCTGCTCTCGATGTTGGTCAAAGGTGCTCAGGTCGATGTCACCGTACTGGCGCTGATCGGTGAACGGGGACGGGAACTGCGCGAGTTTCTCGAACATGATCTGGGCATAGAAGGGGTCAAAAAATCGGTGACTATTGTCGCCACCTCGGATCGATCCTCTATGGAGCGGGTCAAAGCCGCCTATACCGCAACCGCTGTTGCCGAGTATTTTCGGGATCAAGGTAAACGGGTGTTGCTGCTGATGGATTCGGTCACCCGTTTTGCCCGAGCCCAGCGAGAGATCGGCCTGGCCGCCGGTGAGCCTCCGACTCGCCGTGGTTTTCCGCCCTCGGTATTCGCCACGCTACCGAAACTGATGGAGCGGGCCGGAATGTCTGACAAAGGTTCGATCACCGCACTGTACACGGTTTTGGTGGAAGGCGATGACATGACGGAGCCGGTCGCCGACGAAACCCGTTCCATTCTCGATGGCCATATTATTCTCTCCCGCAAGCTGGCATCCGCCAATCACTATCCGGCCATCGATGTGCTGGCCAGCACCAGCCGGGTAATGAACAACATTGTCGATCAAAGCCATATTGACGCAGCGGGCAAAATACGGGAACTGATGGCTAAGTACGAAGAGATCGAACTGCTGGTCAAGGTGGGAGAATACAAGCCGGGAACCGATCCGCTGGCGGATCTTGCTCTGGCCAAAATGGATCTTATCCGCACCTTCCTGAAACAGCGCACCGATGAACTCACTCCGTTTGAGACTACTGTGCAACAACTGCATCAGGTACTTCGGTAAAGGTGTGACCCGTTGAATACATCGAATAAGCTGAATGATCTGCTGCGCATCAAACGGATTCGGGAAAAGTCCGCCGAGGAGGAGATGAAAAAGTGCCGCTACCGGGTTGAGGTGGCGACCCAGGATCTGGAAAAGAAAAAGCAGGAGCTGATCCATTACAAAGAGTGGCGAATCCATGAAGAGCAGCGCCGCTACGATGAGATCATAAACACCCAGGTGAAACAATTCGATCTGGATATCCTCAAACAGACAATCGCCCAACTCCGGGAAAAAGACCTGATCCTTCAAGAAGCTATCAATAAAGCCGAAGAGCATCTTGAAGAGACGGAACGGCAGTTGGAAGAAGCACAGCAGCAACATCTGCTGACCGTACGGGCAGTACAGAAGTTTGAAGAGTTTACCGATGCCATCAATCTGGAAGAGGCTAAAGAAAAAGCCTACCGGGAAGAGCAGGAACTGGAAGAGTTCACACCCCGCAACCGGTTCTAAGCATCTGCCGAGAGACAGCATTCCAAAAGAGGGATAGCACCATGAGCGCCATACAGGGACCTCCCCCTAACAGCCAGCCAGCCCAGAGTCCTGCTGAAAACAGCAATAATACTCCGGCTCAGAAACAAGAAGCAGAAAAAAATGGCAACGACTTCGATAAAGCCATGAACCAGAAAAAAAAGGGTGGAACCACCAAAGGTAAGGACAACTCCGCTATTCAGGATGGCAAGGCACGGGCGGGCGATAAAGAAGAGGGGCTGGAAGATCTTTTCCGCCAGACCCATAGAAAAAAGGATGGTGAAGAGGAACTGCCAGATAAGAACAACCAGGAGCTCCACAAAGAGTCTAATGGCGTCGCCCTGACCGATGCCGCCAAATCCATGGAAGCCCAGCTTGGTAAAACCACTGAAGTACAGGCCGTCGATAACAAGGCCATAATCGACCGTATTGAAAAAATTGCTGACAAAATCATGATCAGCAATGCTGCGGATGTAAAAACCATAAAAGTGGACTTCAAGGATGGCATACTCCCCGGCACCGAGGTGTTGATCCGCAAGGATGCCGCCGGAAAACTGCAGATAGAGTTCACCACAACCTCCACGGAATCCTTCAACTTTCTCAACAAGGGCGAGCAAACTCTGGTTGACACCCTCAATCGCAAAATTGGTGGTGATATTACCGTCGATATCAAGATGCAGGGCGGTGACTCGGGTCAGGATACCGGTGATGGTCGCTCTCGGGAGCAATATCTCCCGGATGATCAGGATAACAAGGACGACTGATCACTATGCCAGCACACGTTGCCAACATTCAGCCTTTTCCGGTTAAGCTACTGGACCACCAGCAAGCCATTACCAACAATTTGGTGTGCAACCGTCAGCTAAAGCTGCAGAGCCAGATTCATGGCACACCATGGATACTCTCACTCACGCCGTTCACCCATGAGCAGCCGTTTGATTTTGAGCTGCAACTGAATATTGATGGTATTCCCGCACGCGTACAGCTGTCTCGGGAGCTATTCCGCGACATAGCCATCGGCAGTATCCCACTTTCAGATTTACTCGATCAGCTGCCTGATGACCTTCGCAATGGCTGCACGATGATGGCTCTGGAACATCTGTTCGCCGACCTTGGCTCTGTGCTGCAAAAAGAGGTGCGGCTACAACGGATATCCCACTGCGAACACATTGCCCAGGGAACCTCCTGCCTCGGTTTGGGTTTTCAAAGTGGTGAACGTTCTGTCGGTGGCCTTCTGGTCATGAATGATCAACTGCACAATTTGCTTCAAGGCGACATGAGTACAGCGATGACACCACCTGCCGATGGTATAGCCATGCCCTTGTCGATTGAGGTTGGGCATACGGTTATCGCCGATCAACGACTGCAGCAATTGACGACCGGCGACATCGTACTGATGGATCGCTGTTGGTACCGGGATAAGAAGCATGTGTTACTGAGGCTATCTCCCCATAACGGCTATCTGTGCAGTCTTGAAGAAAACAAAATCACCCTGAAACAGCTGACAAAACAGAGTCTGGAGAGTGGTATGAGTGACGATTTCGATGACTTCGATGATCTGGACGATGACCTCGATCTTGGCGACGACTTTGATACCGACGACTATACGTTGGATCAACCCGTAGCAGGAACCGATCAAAATGCCGGACCCGTCGAACAACCGATGTCAACGCCCTCTTCCCCCCCACCGCAGCAAGCCGATCACAAAGATATTCTGGGGCTACCGGTGAAACTGGTATTTGATATCGGCCACCATGAGCTGACGGTTGGCGATATGGGGCATATCGGTCCCGGTTATACCTTTGAATTGAACCGGGATATCACCAGTCCGGTTACCATGAAAGCCAATGGTAAACCGTTTGCCGAATGTGAGTTGGTCAGTATCAATAATCAACTGGGTGCCCGTATCGTCCGGTTGTTGTAAGACGCCTCGGTAAAATCAACAACAGGCCCGAGCCAGGAAAACATCCGATCATGGATATTGGACTATCAACACCGTTTTACCTGATATTGCCGCTGGCACTGCTCTCCCTGGTGCCTTTTATCGCAATTCTCGGCACCTCGTTTCTCAAACTGGTGGTTGTCTTTGGCATTCTCCGTAATGCCACCGGTCTGCAACAGATTCCTCCCAATATGGCGCTCAACTCACTGGCCATCATTCTTACGATTTATATCATGGCTCCTGTCGGCATCGAGGTTTTCAATACCGTCAAGGATGATGAGATCAGTCTGAAAGACGACTCCTGGCGGAAAACCTTTGAGGCCGGCATCGTCCCTTACCGGAATTTTTTGCTGAAAACCACCACCGATCGCGAACGCCGGTTTTTTCTAAAAACCGCCAGCGTCCTCTGGCCCGCCGAATACAAAAAAGAGCTGGCTCAAGATAGCCTGATGATCCTGATGCCCGCCTTTGCTATCAGCGAATTGACCAAAGCCTTTCAAATCGGCTTTCTGCTCTACTTGCCGTTTATCATTATTGACCTGATTGTTTCCAATATTTTGCTGGCCATGGGCATGATGATGGTGTCGCCAATGACCATTTCACTGCCCTTTAAATTATTGCTGTTTGTGCTGCTAGACGGCTGGAGCCGCCTGATTCACGGACTGGTTCTAAGCTATCAATAGCAGGAGAGATTACTATGGTTGAAGCTGAAGTTCTGACAATGACTGCCAAGGCGCTGATGCTGACGCTGATACTTTCCATGCCCCCCATCATTGCGGCAGCGGGTATCGGCCTGCTAATCAGCCTGGTTCAAGCCCTGACCCAGATTCAGGAACAGACCCTGCCCTTTGCCTTCAAACTGATCGCTGTGGTGATCAGCATTTTCGCCACGGCCCGCTGGATGGGAATTGAAGTGTATAACTTCGCACTGGCGGTCATGAACCACATCCCCAATATCTGACCTGGTTCCCTGAAACTATGCCTCCCGAAATAGCCAGCGAGATCAAGGATGTCCTGTTCATCTACAGCATGTCTATGGTGCGCATGGCTGCGGCGTTTAATCTGCTGCCCATGCTCAACAAACAGGTGGTCGGCGGCGCCATGATCCGTAACGGCATTGTCGGTAGTCTTGCTATCTTTCTCTATCCTGTTATCTCCACTCAGGGAGCACCTGCCGAAACAGGCATACCGATGATCTTCGCTCTCATTCTGAAGGAGACCATGATCGGTATGTTTATCGGCTTTATCGCCAACATCCCGTTCTGGGCGATGGAAGCGAGCGGTTTTGTTATCGACAACCAACGCGGTGCGTCCATGGCCAGCACCGTCAATCCGATGTCCGGTTCGGAAACTTCACCTGTCGGCCTGATGTTCGCCCAGGCATTCACGGTGCTTTACACCGTCAGCGGAACTTTTCTGATTCTGCTGGGCACCATTTTCCACAGTTATGAAGCCTGGCCGTTGTTTGAATTCTATCCAAAGCTTAATCCGTCAGCCGCACTGTTTTTCATGGGTCAGTTTGACATGATTGTCACCCTCGCCGTCTGGATGGCAGCACCGGTTATGATCTGCATGTTCATCACCGAGTGGGGTATCGCGCTGATCAGTCGATCTGCGCCACAGTTGAACGTATTTATTCTGGCCATGCCTATCAAGAGCGCAGTCGCCCTGTCCATCCTGGTTGTTTACGTCGCCACCCTGATGGCCCTCGGCAAACACAATGCTTTGAAAGTTCCAGAATTTATTCACCTGCTTGGTCAATACTTCATGTAGAAGCTGTTAAAAAAAACAACAGGTCATACCTAGCAGGGCACACCGATGAGTAGCAGCAGCGGCGAAAAAACAGAAGAACCCACCCCCAAAAAACTTCGGGATGCCCGAAAAAAAGGTCAGGTTGCCAAAAGCAAGGAGGTCTCGTCCACGGCCGGTATTCTTACGGTGGTGGTGATGATCTGGGTATTGAGTGACTGGTATCTGCAGATGTTCCAGGAGCTCATGCTCTACCCTGCCCAATTTTATGAGATGAAGTTTCGGGTAGCCTTGAAGGCCGTCGCTCTTGGCCTGTTGTCCAAGGCTTTGCTGATGATTGCGCCCTTGGTAATTGCTTCCGCCTTTGCCGCCGTTGCCGGTAATATCATCCAATTCGGCATGCTACTGACCTTTGAACCGATAAAGCCCGACATAAAAAAGATCGATCCGATTCAGGGTGCCAAAAAGATCTTCTCCGTAAAAAACATCGTTGAACTCATCAAATCCATTATCAAGATTGTGTTTCTTTCAATGGTCGTCTACTTCGTGATCCGGGACAGTCTGAATGATCTGATCAACATGCCCTGGTGTGGTTCCAGCTGCATTATGCCGGTGCTCGGCTCACTAATGAAAAAGCTGATGTTGTTTGCCATTGTCGCATTTATAGTGATCGCGATTCTGGACTTTATGTTCGAGAAGTACCAGTTCACCAAGGAGCAGCGTATGACCAAGGATGAGGTCAAGCGTGAATACAAAGAGATGGAGGGTAACCCGGAGATCAAAGGCAAACGCAAGCAGCTGCACCAGGAGTTGCTCAATTCAGAAGACGATGTTTCTCAATCCGATGTGGTGATCAAAAATCCAACACACATCGCCGTTGGCATGCACTACAGTAAGTCCGATACTCCGCTACCGGTCATTACCTGTCTGGGTAAACGCAATCAGGCGCAGTTTATTCTGAAAGTGGCTGAACGACACAACATTCCTGTCATGGAAAATGTTCCCCTCGCCCATGCGCTGTTCAGTCAATCGGAAGTAGGTGATTACATACCAAGAGAGCTGATAACCCCCGTCGCCGAAGTGTTCCGCTGGGTGCAACAGATGAAACAAAACGAAAATCCCGAATAATTGTTATTTGCACTACGTTTCAGATTAAGCCCTCCTTTCAGGACGGGCTATACAGATTGTCATAAACACGTACAACTACGAATAAAAACCGATAATGCTCTTCGCTACCCTTGCTGTAATACCTGCCAAACCGCTTTGAATTTGGACAAACTAATCAGTTGAAATAGCATGCTGAGGGTAAATTGCATGATAAGGCGGCCGTAGGGTAGCACTACTTGCAACGATCATAAAATCCACCTGCCTTCACGAGGCGCCAACAAGGTCAGGTTCTGGATACAATATCGAATTACTCACACAAAAAAAGGAAATATCTGGTCAATGGTCTTCGTTTACTGTTTGCCGATTTTCTTACCAGCGGCTATAAGAACTGACATCCATGCGTCATCGCAGCCTTAGCGCTTACTTTATTTTTTAGCAGTATCGGAGCCATCATGCAGCACCCTCAGGAACCCACTGTATTTATCATCGATGATGATGAAGCAGTTCGCGACTCTTTAAAAATGCTCATGAATTCTGTGGGTCAGAAAGTTGAAGTTTTTGCCTCACCCGCAGACTTTCTAGATGCCTACGATGAAAACCGACCTGGTTGTATAGTTCTTGATATCAGAATGCCAGGGATGAGTGGGCTGGAGTTGCAGAACAAGCTCAACGACATGCACTGCATCCTGCCCATCATCTTTATCACCGGCCATGGTGATGTCCCTATGGCCGTTCAGGCCATCAAGGATGGAGCCATGAACTTCATCCAGAAGCCATTCCGTGATCAGGAACTTCTGGATCTCATCAATGATGCTCTCAAGCTTGACGCCCAGCAACGCGCCGAGCTGCTGGAGCACAAAGAAATCCTGCGCCGTTTATCTACCCTGACTGAACGTGAACGTGAAGTATTGCACCACGTTGTCGAAGGTAAAGCCAATAAGGTTATTGCGGCTGATATCAACCTGAGCCAACGTACCGTTGAGATTCATCGCTCACGAGTGATGGAAAAAATGGGAACCAAGTCTCTGGCTCACCTTGTCCGTCAAGTTATGCAGGTCAAGGATCACCTGAAAGAAGACTTCCGCTTTAAATAAAAACGCAATAATAGGGTGGGCGGAGCCTGATGCGTCACACCGTCCGCCCTGTTTTATTGGTTGAATAATCCCCGCCCCTCCCGCTTGCCCCTAAAATAGCGGCTTGTGCTAGTCACATAACGTACCAAGCTGGGTAAAAGCAACAATGGTTAACCACCACACTCAAAGCCTATCATCTCAGTGCTGGTATAGTGCCAGAACATCTGCCGGAAAAAGTCCGTTAAACCCAAAACCATAACGCACAGCCGTCAAGGATGATTGTTTCTGAGGTCGAACCATGAGTGTATACAAACCTTCTTGTGTTTTTTTGCTGGAGTGCGACCAGACTGTTGCTCAGACAATCGGCTCTCTCTGTGCTCGAAAAAACCTGTCACTACGCCACTTTCAGTGCTGGGATCTGATGGAAATACAGCTGCATATGAATACGCCTTGCTGCCTGATACTCGAAGCCCATCAGGATACCAGAGAGATCAAAGAGCGAATTACCCGCATCACACATGCTCACAACCATCTTCCCGTTATCGTTCTTGGTCAACAACAGAATCTGACGGCTGCTGTAGCATCTATTCAGGCCGGGGCCATCGACTATATTGAGAAACCAACAATCTCTGGGCGACTGGCTATGCACATCGAGAATCTTTAAACGACCTTCAGCAAGAGTGATCACTCATCGAGCAGATTCAAAGCCTGGAGACACCGATTCATAGAGTGTTCAAGGCTGATGAGTACATTTTTTCGATCATGGTTTATCTCGCTATCCATCAACCCTCTGAGATGTATTCGGTAATCCGCTAAAGGTAAACTGCGTCCGCCGCATCCATTCTGTATGCGGTTTCGACAAAATGCTCGCCACGCCTCCTGATCTTCATGACTGAGCAGTTCCGGCCAGTTACGAGCCCGATAGCGAAACAGCATCTCTTCCAGACGTTTATCCTGGAACGGCAGAGACAACTCTGCCAACTGTTCTGGTCGGGTCTTTCGGACTACCTCCCTCTGATGCTGGTCCTCTCTTGAAAAGAAACCATCGTAGAGCTGGTGATCCGGATCATCGTCGACACTCATATTGTTCTGGCTATAAACTGCCATCAGCTTCTGTCTGAGAGCCGCAAGCTGTTTATGATCACCAGAGAAAATTACTCGATAGTGTTTACGACACTGGTCAAGACTGATGCCTAATCGCTCCTGCTCGGCGGGGTCTTCCACCAGCGTTACCGGAGCCAATATTGGGCTTCTATTGAGGCGAATGGTTTTCAACGGTATGCGGGAACACCCTCTCTTTTCAAGTTCGACGGTGGTCGTGTAGATGCGCTCACGGATCTCTTCCGCCTCCAGGGTCAGAAGGGACTCTGGATTTTCCGAGAGGTCATACACGATAACTTCATTCTTATTGGTCGGATGAGCAGCTAGCGGAACCACCACAGCCAGACAGTTCCGCGCCGCAGCGAACTTACCGGAAATATGCAACACCGGTTTAGGCCGGGGGCTGATCAGATCCAGAAAACCCGCCGCCTTGTGCTTTGATCGATTATCCAGCGCATACTGGAACAATCTGGGCTTCTTCTCCCTCAGCAGACGCGCCAGAGCTATCGTCGCCCGTACATCATCAACAGCATTGTGCGCATGCTCCTGCACAATACCATTCGCTTTGGTCAGCTCTTCCAGCTGAAAGCTATGGGTGCCATCTTCCCGCATCGGCCAGTTAATACCTTCAGGGCGCAGAGCGGCGCAAAGACGTACAACATCGATCAGATCCCAGCGACTGCAGCCATTTTGCCACTCTCTGGCATAGGGATCGAAGAAGTTGCGATAGAGACTATAACGGGTCATCTCATCATCAAAACGGATGCTGTTGTAACCCAAAACGCAGGTGTTCGGACGGGAGAACTGCTCATTGATCTGGCCAATAAACCCGGCCTCAGGGATACCTTTGGCATTCACCTCATCGGGGGTTAGTCCGGTGACAAGGCAGGCTTCAGGGTGAGGTAGCTGATATTCCGGTAATCGACAAAACAGTTCGAGAGGCTGTTCGATCTCTTCAAAGTCAGCGTTTGTGCGAATTCCGGCAAACTGGGCGGGCCAATCTCTGGCGGGCTCTGTGCCCCAGCTTTCGTAGTCATAGAAAAAGTAGGTCTGCACCACAGGAAGACTCCGGCAAAATCGGGAAAGCCAAGCTTAACACCGATTCCGGAACTGTCAGGAAAGGTCGTACTGACAGGCGCTAATCAAAACTCCTGCCTGAAGGAGAAATAATTACGCAGGCAATCAATAAATCCATCGAAATTGACCGAACTGGTCACCACGGTATACCCGGAATCAAAACTCTCAGAATCAATATCCGGCCGACACCACTGGCAGCGGGCATCGAAGTCCATGTAGCGGTTGGTATACAAACCATCGGGAAGGACAATACGAAGATGATAAACGCTATCGGTCTGTACTCTCCAGCGGGTAATCAGCATCAGGCCATTGCGGCTGATATTGCCAATATAACCCAGCTCTCTCCCGGTGCGTCGGTTGTAAACCTTAAGAAAGCAGGCAAGATTCTCTCGTACAATAGGGAGAGAGGCCTGCGTAAATGCTCTTTTTGACATCGCCGAAACATCCTTGTTACATTCGGACCAAATTCGTCACCAGATCAATCACGAAGAAAACATCTGGGTACTACTCAAAAGCAACGTTTGCAGAAGCAACGCCTGGTGAATGATGCTGATTTAAAAAAACCAACATATCCTCCAAAAAATAGTCTCTCAACAGTACTACTTCACCCGACAAGAGACTACCAGATCAATCCTCCAGCACCGTACCTGCGACTCTCGAACGTCCACAAAACGCATGCCTTTCAGATCTCTCACCCTCCATACTAGAGCACCTGCTCCTGAGGCATTTACAACTCTTTCACCTAACTTTGACTGCTTTAATTCCAAGAGTGCTGATTTATACATTTTAGGTAATAAAAAAATAATTATTTATTACCTAAAAAGGCATTCACCCATAAACATGACTGTCTGAGCACAACTCCGGAAAGAAAAAAGTGACGAAACGTTACCATCCCGTCAATGTCAGCTTACCGAGATCGATCAGTTATAGAGCACTTTGACCCGATCTTTGCCATAACGATCCCGCAACAGCTGCACCAGCTCATCTCCCGGACTGATCGCCCACTGCTCACCCAATTGAATCCGACCACGGGCATCTTCCTTTTCAAACTGGATGGCGACAGGGGTTGAACCAGCATGTTCACCTAACATGCGCTGCAGCTCATTGACAAATTGACCACGGCAATCCGCCGTATCCATGCCCACTTCCAGCTCCTTAACGTACTGACTCCGTGCCTCGACCAGACTGAGCACCCGGCGAGCATTGGCCTTGAGGGAACCGGAGTAATCATCGAAGCTGACCTCGCCTTCGATAACAATCAGATTATCCTTGACCAGCAGATGCTGATGCTTGAGGAAAGTCTCCGAGAAAACGGACACCTCTATACGCCCGCTGCGGTCATCGAGGGTCACAAAGCCCATCTTGTCGCCACGCTTGCTTTTCATCACCCGCATATTGACAATCAATCCGGCAATATTCACGTTATCTCTGGCGGGCTGAAGATCGCTGATGCGGTTACGGACAAAGTGCCGGATCTCCTGCTCATACTCATCAATAGGGTGACCGGTCAGATAGAGACCCAGGGTCTCCTTCTCCCCTCGCAGACGCTCCTTGTCCGGCCACTCGCGGGCAGCCATGTATTTCTCGTAGGGATTCTCATCTTCCGCCGGAGCCAATCCGCCAAAAAGATCCTCAAGACCACCTGCCGCGCTGCGTGCGGATTGATCCGCCGCCTTAACAGCCCCTTCCATGCAGGTATCAAGAATAGAGCGGTTGCGGTTCAGCTCCTCCATGCCAGGGCACGGGCCCAGTGAATCCAGGGCTCCGGAGCGAACCAGCGCCTCCAGGCAACGCTTATTAACTTTTTTACTATCAATGCGCTGGCAAAAATCAAACAGGTCTTTGAACGGACCACCCTCTTTCCGGGCCGCAACAATCCCAGCAATCGGACCTTCACCAACCCCCTTGATAGCACCGAGACCATAAATAATCTGATCTTCGTCGTTCACACCAAAGAGGTAGTCACCGCTGTTTACGTCCGGCGGCATCACCGCCAGCTTCATGCTCCGACACTCTTCGATAAAGGTCACTACCTTATCGGTGTTCTGCATATCGGAGGACATGACTGCCGCCATAAATTCGGCAGGAAAGTGTCGTTTAAGCCACAGGGTCTGATAGGAGACCAGCGCATAGGCGGCAGAGTGAGACTTGTTAAAACCGTAACCGGCGAACTTCTCTACCAAATCGAAGATCTTTATCGCCAGCTGGCCATCAACCCCCTTGGCGATGGCACCGGACTCAAAACCTTCCCGCTGCTTGGCCATCTCCTCGGGCTTCTTCTTACCCATGGCGCGACGGAGCATGTCGGCCTCCCCCAGGGTATAACCGGCCAGTTCCTGGGCGATTTGCATAACCTGTTCCTGATACAGGATAATGCCATAGGTGGGTTCAAGGATCGGCTTCAAGCACTCGTGCTGCCACTGCACATCGGGGTAGGAGATCCCTTCACGACCATGTTTACGGTTGATAAAGTTGTCCACCATGCCCGACTGCAGTGGCCCAGGACGGAACAGTGCCACAAGTGCGATGATATCTTCGAAGCAATCCGGCTGCAGGCGCTTGATCAGATCCTTCATACCGCGGGATTCAAGCTGGAAGACCGCTGTCGTCTCCGCCTGCTTCAGCAGGACGTAAGCCGCGGGATCTTCCAGATTGATCTGGGTAATATCAACCGGCTCTTTACCCTCTCGCTGCAAGCGGGGGTTAATCATCTTCAGCGCCCAGTCGATGATGGTCAGGGTGCGCAGACCAAGAAAGTCAAACTTGACCAGACCGGCGGTTTCAACATCATTTTTATCGTACTGGGTGACCAGACCATGGCCGCTTTCATCGCAGTAAAGTGGAGAGAAATCGCTCAGTTTCGTGGGCGCAATTACCACACCACCGGCGTGTTTACCCACGTTACGGGTAATACCCTCCAGCTTGAGCGCCATCTCCCAGACCTCCCGGGCATCCTCATCATGCTCAAGGAACTCCCGCAGCCCCTCCTCCTGGTCGTAGGCTTTATTCAGGGTCATCCCCACTTCAAAGGGAATCAACTTGGAGAGCTTATCGGCCATGCCATAGGACTTACCCTGGGCACGGGCCACATCCTTCACCACCGCCTTGGCCGCCATGGTGCCGAAGGTGATAATCTGGGAGACCGCCTGTCGTCCATAGGTGCGACCGACATAATCGATGACCTTGTCCCGGTTCTCCATACAGAAGTCGACGTCAAAGTCGGGCATGGAGACCCGCTCCGGGTTCAGGAAGCGTTCGAACAGCAGATCATATTGAAGCGGATCGAGATCGGTAATCTTCTGGGCGTAAGCGACCAGTGAGCCGGCACCTGAACCACGGCCCGGGCCAACGGGAATGCCGTTGCTTTTCGCCCACTGAATAAAGTCCATTACGATCAGGAAGTAACCGGGGAAGCCCATCTGGAGAATGATATCCAGTTCAAAGTGGATCCGGTCGTAGTAGAGTTTGCGACGCTCCTCGTAGTCCGCTGCTGCGGGGTCAAGAATCAGCGCCAGACGATCCTCCAGCCCTTTAATGGAAAACTCACGGAAATACTGATCCATGGTCATCCCTTCCGGCACCGGAAAGTTGGGCAGGAAGTACTCACCCAATAGCACTTCAACACTGCAGCGGCGAGCGATCTCGAGGGTGTTCTCTATCGCTTCCGGAATATCGGCAAACAGCTCACACATCTCGGCAGACGATTTGAAATACTGCTCTTCCGAATAGTTCTTTGGACGACGGGGATCATCCAGTGTCCGGCTCTCACCGATACAGACCCTGGCTTCATGGGCTTCGAAATCATCCCGGTTCATAAATACGACGTCGTTAGTCGCTACCACCGGAACATCCAGACGGATAGCCAGATCAATCGCCCCATGAAGGTAGTCTTCTTCATTGGGACGCCCGGTACGTTGCAGCTCCAGGTAGAAGCGGTCACCAAAGGCCTGCAGCCACTGCTGCATCAAACCATCAGCACTCCCCTTGTTACCACTTAGCAAAGCCTGCCCGAGCTCACCACGGCGTCCGCCGGAAAGGGCTATCAAACCGTCATTCTTTTCCAGCACCCACTCCCGCTTAACGACAGCACGCCCCTGGTGCTGATTGAGTTGGTAGCTATCGGAGACCAGCTCCATCAGGTTTTTATAACCCTGGGTGTTCATACACAGCAACACCAACTGTGTGGGGGGCTCTCCCGCTATGGGATTTTCCAGCCAGATATCACACCCTGAAATCGGCTTGATACCCGCATACTGCGTTCCCTGGTAGAAGCGCACAAGGGAGCACATATTGGCCTGATCCGTAACTGCCACAGCCGGCATTTCCATTTTCGCAACGGTGCTGACCAGGGATTTGATACGGACAAGGCCGTCGATCAGTGAAAACTCACTGTGCACACGCAAGTGTACAAACTGGGTGGGGTGGTCGGACATGATAGCTCAATATGATTAACCGGATTGTGGTCAATCATACCAGCTGCGCAAGAATTTTCGCAGTCATGGGCAGGGCCTCTATAACGAAGAGTTGATCATCCTCATGCGGGATAATCCCCACACTTTGACAGTCCCGTCTTTGGAACATGAGATCAGCCCCCAGGGGGGACGCCAGTTCATATATATGACTGCGCCCTTATGCTTCCTGAGAATACTGATTACACCCCATGACTTTTTTTTCAGTGCCCACAATCTGATCGTGCTGTCACCAGAGCCTGAGGCGAGTATCTTCCCGTTGGGGCTGAAGGCCAAACAGTTGACCCCGGCTTCATGCCCCGAAAGGATATTGATATTTTCTGACTCCCCCGGCTTTTTTAGCCCCCACAATCCGATCGTGCCGTCATTAAGGCCTGAGGCGAGTACCTGCCCGTCGGGGCTGAAGGCCAAACAGTTGACCCCGGTTTCATGACCCGAAAGGATATTGATATTTTCTGACTCCCCCGGCTTTTTTAGCCCCCACAATCCGATCGTGCCGTCATCAGAGCCTGAGGCGAGTACCCGCCCGTCGGAGCTGAAGGCCAAACAGCTGATCCTGTCTTTGTGCCCCGAAGTGATACTGATACCTTCTGGCTCCCCCGGCTTTTTTAGCCACCACAATCCGATCATGCTGTTATTAAAGCCTGAGGCGAGTATCTGTCCGTCGGGGCTGAAAACCAAACAGTTGCTCACCTGAGAGAGCCTCAGGCTGCCGATAAATCTCTGCGGCTTTGGCAGGATCTGGTTCCACAAATAGATCATGCCATCTGTGTGTTCTAAGGCAAACAGCCTCCCGTCCGGGCTAGAGGTCATTCTCCTGACACCAGACTGATTTTCCATCAACAACAAGGGAGCAATGCCAAAGTATTGAGCCAGCCGCAAAGCAACTGAGGGGGAACCACTCTTCCACTCGATACCGGCTTTCTCTTTCAACAGTTTGATACCCTCCTTTTTTTTCAACACTTTAAAGAGGATGAGGAAGGCGAAATAAAGAGTGGTTTTGTCAACCTTCTCCCAATCCTTGGGGAGCGTATTGAACACCTGGCTTTTAGCAACACGGTCTAAGTCGCACACCTTTTTAAAGTATTGGCAAGTGCGCCGAAGGGAAAGCATATCGGTGAGCTTTGTATAGGAGAATACTATTGCCAGTATTTCGGGGGAAAGGCTGAGGATGGGGCATCTGCATACCTCGCAGCCTCTTCCAGCCCCCTGTCGGGCAGCGGCTCAAGCGCAGAGGGGGATCTCTTTTGCACTTTTGAGAGGGTTGACTCTGCCCTGCAACAAGCTCAGCTGTTCTACCCCGCTTATGTGTCCGGATACCCGTCTGATTCCCTGCCTTGTTCACAGGTTGCCCTCCGCTACCTGTCACCGCATCACCTCTGAAAATCACACCACCTTCCCTTGCGCCGCCTTTTAATACTGCACAGATCGTAGAGGATAACAGGCCGGTCATCACTAACAACAGGGTAAGAGCGACTAACTTAGCCACGGCTGAAAAGGCCCTCTATATGTGCTGCAAATCAGGTGGTCATCATTGCGCACCTCACATGGGGTCTGTCTGGACAGGATCAGGCGAGTTCTTCAGCTTCCAGACAGTCCCGCACCGGCTTAAAGGAGCGGCGGTGAATGGGCGTGGCACCCAGTTTCTGCAGAGCTTCAAGATGGGCTTTGGTGGGATAGCCTTTGTGCCCGGCAATACCGTAGCCTGGATAGAGGGCATCGAGCGCCACCATCTCCCGATCCCGCACCACTTTGGCCAGAATCGAGGCGGCAGATATCTCAGCTATACGACCATCGCCTTTTATTTCTGCACGAGCAGGACAACCAAAATCCGGTGTTCGGTTACCATCCACCAGCACCAGGGTCGGCCTGACCGAGAGTCCGGCAACCGCACGCTGCATAGCCAGCATGGTGGCCTGAAGAATATTGAGTTCATCAATCTCTGCCACCTCACAACGGCCAATCGCCCAGCTCAGGGCTTTCTCCCTGATCTCATCAAACAAGGCATTGCGTTTCTTTTCGCTAAGTTTTTTGGAGTCATCAAGACCGGCTATTGGACGGCTGGGATCGAGAATAACAGCAGCCGTCACCACCGCGCCACACAGCGGCCCTCGACCAACCTCATCAACACCGGCAATAATTTCCGATACCGAAACCTGTTCGGTAAACAACCCCGTCTGTACCCACTCATCCATGATCGACACTCTCTGATTTGCAAACCAAATCCATAACCACATCGGCCGCCTTGACGCTGGCGTTCTGACGTAGCTGTACGTGTATCTCCCGATATTTTTCTATCAGCTTCCGATTAGCCTCGGAATCTTCCAGCGTGCCCAGCATAGCTGACGACAGTGATTGCACCGTAGCCTCATCCTGTAGCAGCTCGGGAATAATTTTCTCGCCAGCCAGCAGGTTCGGCAGTGAGACACTCTCCACTTTGACCAACCGGCTCAGTATCGCGAAAGTCAGCGCATTCATCCGGTAACTGATGACCATGGGCTTTTTGTGCAGCAAACCTTCCAACGCTGCGGTTCCGGAAGCCATTAACAACGCATCAGCAGCGGCCATAACCTCATGGGAGCAACCGTCTAACAACTGGACAGGAAGCTCATCACCTCTCGAAGCCAGTAGCGTCTCAATCTGCCGGCGTCGTTCGCTGTTGACGCAGGGTATGAGAAAACGCAATTCGGGGCGGTGTTTTAGCAGTTCAGCGGCGGTATCCAGAAACAGGGGCGCCAGATGCTTCACCTCACCAGAGCGACTGCCAGGCAGCAATCCGACAATCGTTTCATCAGCGCCAAGCTCTAATGCACGACGAGCGACTTCTGTTTCAGGCTCAACGGGAATCTGGCAGGCCAGTGGATGACCGGTAAACGTCGCAGGAACACCATATTCGTCGTATATAGCGGCCTCGAACGGCAACAGACAGAGCATATGATCAACGGCTTTGCGAATGCTCAATATCCGCTTACGACGCCATGCCCATACTGATGGACTGACATAATGCACGGTACGAATACCCGCATCATGGAGTTTGCGCTCAAGGGGCAAATTGAAGTCAGGGGCATCAATGCCAATAAATACCGCAGGGGGATGTGCAAGCAGCTGGTCACGCACGGCACTCCGAATATGGAGTAATTCCTTAAGACGACCAAGGACTTCCACCAGCCCCATAACCGAAAGACGTTCCATAGGAAACAGTGTCTCGAAGCCTTCGGCAATCATCAGCGGCCCGCCGATGCCGACAAAGCGGGCATCAGGGCAGCGTTTTTTCAGCTCACGTATCAGACCTGCACCCAGAATATCACCGGAAGCTTCACCGGCAACAACAGCGAAGGTCACCGCTTTATCAGCACTCACGCTCTTCAGCATTAACGAACTATCCAGCATTAACGAACTATCCAGCATTAACGAACTATCCAGCATTAACGCACTATGCCGCGGGTAGACGACTGTAAGCTCTTAACCAGAACCTCTATCTGGGGCAGATGACCGGCCTTGCTCTCCAACAGTTTAATCGCTTCTTCCAGTTTCAGGTTCTGACGATAGATCACCTTGTAAGCACGGCGCAAATCCTGAATGATCTCTTCACTCCATCCTCGACGACGCATACCCTCAAAGTTCATACCGTGAGCTTTTGCCGGAGAGCCACTGGCCATAACATAGGCCGGCAGATCTTTGAACAGAGCAGTTCCGGCAGCCGTCATACTGCCCTGACCAATACGACAGAATTGATGAACGGCAGTGAAGCCACCGAAAATAACGCCATCATCGACGATCACATGACCGGCCAGTGCCGTATTATTGGCAAATATAGAGTCGTTACCGATCACGCAGTCATGGGCGATATGAACGTAGGCCATCAGCAGATTATTGTTGCCAATAGAGGTCAGGCTGTTGTCTTGTACTGTACCGCGATGGATCGTACACCCTTCACGGATAATATTGTTATCACCGATCTCCAGGAGGGTTGGCTCCCCCTGGTATTTTTTATCCTGACAGTCCTCACCAACCGATGAAAACTGAAAAATTGTGTTGTTACGACCGATAGTCGTTGGCCCATTGACAACAACGTGGGAGTGAACCTTCGTACCAGAGCCAATTTCTACATCAGGTCCGATAACGGCGAATGGCCCAACTTCTACATCATCGGCCAACCGCGCAGAGGGGTGGATAACGGCACGGGAGTCGATCAAGGTCAGATTTCCTTTTTCACACATGTTATAACAGCAAAGTGTTCCATCTTATCATCCTCTCTTTGATGTTCAGATAAGAAGAATTTAAAACAACCATTTCTTCACCATGAAAACACAACCCCCATTTCCATTATTTGGGGGGGGCTACATTTCCCGCTTAATTTCCCGCTTATGGCTGCTTGTCGATGAGTTTCGATCTCATATCAATTCTGCTTCCAGACAACATGCAGCCGGTCATACCGGTTCGGGACCAGCATGACCGGAAAAATATTATTCGCTTTTTGCGAATGCTTTTTCCAGCACCTTCAGGCGGCGCGCCATATCGTCCAGTTGACGAAAACGTACCGTGTTCTTGCGCCACTCTTTCACCGGCATCATACCGATACCGCCGGAGGACCATTCACCAGGCCCATTAATAGACTTGGTAATCATCGCCACGCCGGCAATATGGACATTGTCCGCAATGGTCAAATGGCCCGCCAGAGAGGAGCCACCCGCAATGGTACAACCACTGCCGACTTTGGTACTTCCGGAGATACCGACGTTTCCGGCAATGGCGGTATTGCGACCGATCTCGACGTTATGGGCGATCTGAATCAGGTTGTCCAGCTTCACACCGTCGTGGATCACGGTATTACCCAGTGCGCCACGATCAATGGCGGTGTTGGCACCGATCTCGACATCGTTGCCGATCACAACACCACCGAGCTGAGCAATCTTGATCCACTCCCCATTGGCATGGGCAAAGCCAAAACCATCCGAACCGAGCACGGCGCCGGCGTGAATGATGCACCGGGCGCCCACAGTCACACCGTGATAAAGCGTCACGTTCGCCTTAAGCACCGTATCGGCACCCACACAACTATGCTGGCCGATGTAACAGCTACCCAGAATACGGGCACCGGCGGCGATCTCGGCACCGGCCTCCACCACGCTATTGGGACCAATCCATGCCTGCGGGTCAACCGTAGCACTCTCTGCGACAACAGCGGAAGGATGGATACCCACCTGTTCGCCATTGCCGGCATCGAAAAGACAACTCACCCTGGCAAAGCCAAGGTACGGATTATCCATGACAATGGCATTGCCCGCGAAGCCGGCCGCCATGTCCGGAGAGAGAATCACCGCACCCGCCTGCGTTTCCGGCAGATATTTCGCATAAGCCGGATTCGCCAGAAAGGCCAGACTCTCAGGACGAGCATCCTGAAGAGTGGACAGTCCAGAGACGATGTACTCGGGTTCCCCCTTGAGCTCAGCTTGCAAAAAATCCGCCAGTTCCAGCAGGGTGTACTGCTTTACAACGGAGCGCTTTACAACAGAGTGCTTTACAGAGTTCATTGGCTATCGCTTATTTGGTCAGAGCATTCAGCTTGTCAATCACCTTGGCGGTCACATCCAGACCGGGCTTGGTGTAACTGGCCGCACGCGCCTCGATAATTACATCGTAATTGCCACTCTTGGCGACGCTGGTGACAGCCTGCTCAAGCTTGGGCATCAAACGCTGAAGCTCTGCCTGCTGTGCCTGAGCGATCTCCTGCTCCAGGCTACGGCGCTGGAACTGGTAGTCTTCCTGTTTGCGACGCACATCAAGCTGCTTCTTGGTACGCTCGGACTCACTCATGGTGGCGGCATCCCGTTCAAACTTGGTGACCGCATCCCGAATGTCCTCTTCCAGCTTCTTCAGGGCGTTAATTTGGGGAGAGTATTTTTTCTGGGATTTCTTCTCGAAAGCCTTGGCAGGTACTGACTCTTCCAAAACTTTTTGGGAATCGATAACGGCAATGCCTCCTGCGTGGGACAGGGGCGCTGCCAGTGTAGCAGCCATAACCAGTGCCGTTAAACCTGATTTCAAAATAATCGTTGAACTTTTCAAGCTATTAACTCCTGCTCAAGGTGTCCCTGTTAATGATGCTTCGTTATCCAGGTCAACTGGCCTCACAGACGAGTCAACACTATGATTTTAAACATATTAAAGGGCTTTTTATAAGGCAGTTGGCCGACAGATACAACCGCTTCAGACAAAACCGGGACAGAACTTTCGTTCCGTCCCGGTTATTCAGGCATTACCCAATCAGAACGGCGCACCGAGAGAGAACTGGAAGACTTCTGTTTCGTCCTCATTTTCAGTCTTGAGTGCCTTGGCGAGACTGAAGGTCAGCGGCCCCATCGGGGTGATCCAGGTCAGACCGACACCGACACTGTAACGAAGATCCTGGAAGCCAGGCTTGTAACAGTTTCTGCTGACTGCCTTACCGTTACTGTTCTTGGTATTGTCGCAGTCGGTAGAGAAGACATTACCCACATCCAGGAAGGTGGATGTTCTCAGCATGCGCTGATCCTTAACGAACGGTAGCGGGAACAGTATTTCCGCCGTACCTTCCATCAGGATATTACCGCCCAACGGATCGTAGTCGCCATCAGACTGCAATGCCTTCGGACCAAGGGTGTTGTCTTTGTAACCACGGATCGAGCCAAAACCGCCGCCGTAGAAGTTCTCAAAGAACGGCAACTTGGAGGTACTCCCGTAGGCACCACCATAACCCAGTCGGGAAGCCAGACGCAGAGTCAGACTCTTGGTCAGTGGCTGGAAGAACTGGTTACGGTAATTGAGCTTGTAGAACGACAGATCACTACCCGGCACCGTCACTTCCGCCGAGAGACTCTGGGACCAGCCACGGGTTGGCAGCAGGCTATTGTTCAGGGTCGACTGGTAGATGCCAATATTACTGGTAAAGTTGGTGAAATTATCACCTTCCTTCTTCAGGAATTTTTTCACCTCTTCGGCCGGATCACTGCCCTGCTTGATCTTGTTGTTATCGATACCCAGACCAAAACGAATACTGGTAATCTCGGAGATCGGATAACCGAAGGTGACATCCGCGCCCATGGTATCGACGTTATAGTTGGTGATATCGCTGTCTGAATAATCCGTCTCACTGTAGTAGAGACTGTAGCCGCGGCTCACGCCATCCACGGTGTAGTACGGATCATTGAAGGAGAAGCTGTATAGCTTGCGAGTGTCGCTGGTATTAAGCGACAGAGACACACTATTACCGGAGCCAAGGAAGTTATCCTGCTTGATGGCACCACCCAGAATCAGACCATCGGACTGGGAGAAACCAAGACTCGCAGTAATGGAGCCGGAAGGCTGCTCTTCCACCGTGTAGTTCACATCAACCAGATCACCGGTGCCGGCAACGGGTACCGTCTCAACATCCACCTGCTTGAAATAACCAAGACGCTCAAGACGCGCTCTGGACTTCTCAATCTGGGAGGTATTGGCCGAACCGCCTTCCATCTGACGCATCTCACGACGCAGCACTTCATCCTTAGTCTTGAGGTTACCGGCGAAGTTGATACGACGCACATAGGCACGACGACCAGGCTCAACAAAGAAGGTGATATCGACCGTATTATTCTCGGCATCGAGCTTGGGAATACCGGCGACCTTGGCAAAGGTATAACCTTCATTACCCAGACGACGGGTGATCCGCTCTTCCGTGGCCGTCATCAACTGACGGGAGAACACCTGACCATTGCTCACCAGCAGCAGAGGTGTGACTTCACTCTCTTCGATGGCAAGATCACCGGCCATCTTCACCTCGTTAACAGTGAATTTGTTACCTTCATTGATGTTGATCGTGACATAAACACCTTCCTTGTCAGGCGTGATGGACACCTGTGTGGAGGTAATATTGAAATCGATATAGCCGCGGTCAAGATAATACGAGCGCAGTCGTTCAAGGTCACCGGAGAGTTTTTCGCGGGAGTACTTGTCGTCACTGGAGTACCAGGAGGACCAGTTACTCTGCTTCATCTCGAACAGATCCAGCAGCTCATCACGCTCAAAGATAGTCGCACCAATGATGTTAACATCCTTGATGGTAGAGATTTTGCCCTCTTTAACTTTGATGGTTACCGCGACACGGTTGCGGGGCATAGGTTCCAGCTCCGCGGAAATACGCGCACCGTAACGCCCCTGGGCAACATATTGTCGCTCGAGCTCCAGACGGATCGCTTCCAGCGTCGCTTGCTGGAAAATTTCACCCTCTGCCAGTCCGGACTGTTTCAGTCCGTTGAGAAGATCGTCTGTTTTTAGTGCTTTGTTGCCTTCAATCTCAATCTTGCTGATCGAGGGCCGTTCCACCATGGTTACGACAAGTATCTCACCATCACGGCCCAGCTGTATATCCTGAAAATAACCGGTTTTGAACAGTGCCCGGGCAGCATCGGCTACCACCTGACTATCAATATCATCACCGATAGAAATTGGCAGAATATTAAATACAGTACCGGCAGACACCCTCTGCAGGCCGTCAAGACGGATGTCGTTTACTACAAAAGCACTGGCCTGTCCGACAAGCATGCTTCCGGCGACGAGTGGCAGTAATAATCGCTTCATGGAATCCGTTCTTCCAGATAATGGTCTCAAATCCCCCGGGAGGGTCACAGTCGACTCAGGTCATTAAACAGGGCAACAAACATAATGCCCAATATCAGTGTCAGTCCTATCCGCATACCGAACATCTGAGCCTTTTCTGACAGAGGCTTCCCCCTGACCAGTTCGACAAAATGATACACCAAATGACCACCGTCGAGCACAGGCACAGGCAATAGGTTGATAACACCAAGACTGACACTCAGCATAGCCAGAAAACCAAGAAAGCTCTCCAGGCCGGACTGAATGGAGGCTCCGGCAGCCCGGGCAATGGTAATTGGCCCACTCAGATTGCTGACCGACACCAACCCCGTTACCATCTTGCTTAGTGAATCCACCATCAGAAAGGACAGGGAGCCGGTCTCTTTAACCGCAACCCCCAGCGCAACAACCGGCCCGAAATGAATCTCACGGACGCGGTCTTCAGGCCATGCAAACAGGCTGGCTCCCGCTCCAATGTAACCAATTTTTCCGCCATCGGCTAATGCTTTTTCGTCCGGTATTAAATCGAGGGATATCTCCTGATCATTCCGAAGAATCGTGACCGTAACCGTACGATCAGGATTCTCACGCACCTGCTCGACCCAGCTATTC
The DNA here is from genome assembly GCA_947040555.1 of uncultured Oceanospirillales bacterium. Classification (GTDB taxonomy): domain Bacteria; phylum Pseudomonadota; class Gammaproteobacteria; order Pseudomonadales; family Endozoicomonadaceae; genus Sansalvadorimonas. The sequence continues at coordinate 53,352 of CAMRBW010000002.1, forward strand.
CAATCAGTAACAGCGATGCCGTTGAACGCAAGAACCTCATCGCCAATCAGCAGACCGGCCCGCTCTGCCGCCTCACCGGGGACGACCTGACCAATCACCGCGGGCACCTTCGGCGTCCATGGTTTCACACCCAGCGCCCGAACCGGATTGGGGTGTTCATCACTGGTCAACCACCTCTGCACCGGAATCTTAACGGACTCCGGCAGCGCCGTCGCATCCTCAAAGGGCCGAACGGTAAGTTCTATATCACGGGTCTCACCGATGGCGCGCATTAACGTCATATTGATATCGTGCCAACTGCGCGTCGCCACCCCATCAACACCGATAATTTCAGCATTCTGATAGAGACCGGCAGCGGCAGCTGGTGATTCCGGTTGAACCTCGCCCACCACAGGAACCACCGCCCGCACCCCGATCATATACATAAGCCACAACGCCACAATCGCCAGCAGAAAATTGGCGATCGGACCGGCCGCGACCACCGCCATCCGAGCCAATACCGGCTTGCTATTAAAAGACATATGTCGCTCATGCTCAGCAACAGGCGCTTCCCGTTCATCAAGCATTTTCACGTACCCCCCTAAGGGGATCATGGCGATAATATATTCGGTACCCAGCTTGTCATGCCAGGTAAACAACGACTTGCCAAAACCGACACTGAAGCGAAGAACCTTGATACCACAGCGGCGAGCAACCCAGAAGTGTCCATACTCGTGCACGCTGACCAGCACGCCGAGGGCAACAATGAAAGCAAATATTGTCTGGATCGAATCCATATCAGGGGGCTCTTTAAAGAAAAATCCGGATACATGTTATGTATTAATGCTCGCACAGACGCAAGTAGACTGGCAAATAATCCCTTTTTTACTCGTATTCAGAGGCTCCTTGAAAAGGGGCTATATATTAACATCGACAATAGATAGTGGGTCAGATGTGTGCTCAGTGACTCTGAAAGCCTTAACCAGCAAAACCTGAACAAAAGAAAGCACACATTTGACCCACTACCCATACAGGCTCATTTCATATGGGAAGAGACCAGAGTTTGTGGAGTTCGTCTATACTCTGCACTCGCCGCCATTCGCCTCTGCTCACTAATACATCCTACCGTCCTCCACTCGATGGATTTTTGATGATGAAGTACATATCCCTCTGCGTTTTTTCTTACCTTGCGTTACTGTATCCCATCGCCTGTCCGGCCATTGATGAAATGACCGCAATCCGACGCAATCCTTTTTCTCTCAAATACATACAGGTTGGTACTTCCAGCTTTTCCGACGAGATTGGCGGCGCCGGTTCATACAAAAACATTATCGCTTACTTTAGAGAGATAAGTGGCGAAATGGCTCACGTTTGCCCCGAAGGCAATACAGACCCGACTCAACCCACCGGTTTTTTGATTGAACAATCTGATCAGGAGACAGCGAATTATCTGGTCAGCCTGGCCGCTTTTCAGAGACCAAAATTCTTCTCGGTAACTTATCAGTGTGTCCAGATAAGCCGGGGGAAAGGGGGCCAGAAAGAAAATAATTCTCATTTTGCCGTGATAAAGGCGCTCAGGTTTGTTGCGCCCTGAGCGTATCCTGCGCGATGAAACTTCAATCCAAACCCTTTTACCAACACTTCGGACAGTTTTTCAAGAACACAATTCACGTGGGGCAAGGCCTGCAAGAGAAGCCCCCCATTTTCGGTATGATCCAGCGTGGTGACCAGATAAAACACCGGCGGCGTCCTCACAGAGGCATATCACAAGAGAAACTGTCACTTCATCTTGGCTTCTTAGGGTACCTGCACACTACCAAACGACGGGGTAGAGCTACCATTTCAAGGCTTCCTGGACTGCCATTTGGCTGACTCCCCGGAATCCATTAAGAGTCATTTTTTATTGGCTCCCGTTGCCAGGGGGGTTGTTTGACCCTTGACAGACCGAAGGCTCATATGTGTTATGTGCATATTATTTGTGTAGTTGTAACAGATCCCATTTATTACCATACAGGTCTTGAAAAACAACAACTGTTCCATATTTTTCTTCCCTTGGTTCTTCAGTAAAAACTATGCCATTTTCTTTCATACGGTCGTAATCTCTCCAAAAATCATTGGTATGTAAGAACAAAAAAACTCGACCACCCGTTTGATTTCCAACGGATTTCAGTTGTTCTTCAGTACTGGCTTGAGCCAAAAGAAGGTTTGCACCATTTGCATTGGGAGGGGAAACTTGTACCCAACGTTTTCCGTTACCTAAATCAGTGTCTTCTATAAGTTCGAATTGCAATTTTTGAGTGTAGAAATCAATAGCATCATCATAGTCTTTAACAACTAAAGCGATAGCGCCTATCTGTTGCTGAATTGGCTTACTCATACTTTAATCTCGTTCTAATGATTTTTCATTGTAGATATTTTATGGGACTTTCGCAGGTGGGCAGACACCCTGGAGGGCATTGCCGAACAGGACGAAACCTTCTTCCGTGAATCGTTCAAGGGCCAGCGAAACGGTTTGCCGCGACCCCGCCAGAAAGCGGGGCAACGATCGCAACAAAGCTCGCAAGGTTACCCGTTCTGGTTGCCCGGGATCGTGAACGCCATACCGTAGACGGCTTGCTGGAGAACGAGAGCGCAAACGAGCTTTGCCGTCATCTCATGGCCGAATCAGGGATGACTCAGTCGTGTGTGCTACCAACCACCACAGGCGAGAACTGAGCCTGCGTGTGGGTGCCAAAGGTTGTGGGTGCCGAAGGTGCTTCGGCTGGAGGTAATGGTTAGGTCATCTTATTCGTGACACCATTTTCAGCCGGATTGAAGTACGCATGGGGGTAGTCCGGCTTACGATTTTGAAACGACAGAATAGAGGGATTCTTAATCACGCCACCATCAATATTGATCGCCCGTCGAATAGTCTCATTTTTCTGCCAACTATCACGGCCCGCCAGTACAGCCGGTAAATAGACAATGAGAGCGGCAGAAATTGATCGCGTGGCACTCTCCCAGAGATAGCTAGGCGTGTGATCAACGGCGTAGTAATCGATGGTTTTATATTTAAATATCGGTTTCTTGAATGTGGTTGGTCTGGCAAAAAAGAATCCCATTCCCTCATCGCAACTGACATCAATAATCAGACTATTGGACTTGAGGCATTCGCTTTCTGCTTCAGTAACAAAGTCGATATGATTTTCTGTATCTTGAAAGGTTCCGTTTACGAGGATATCTGTTTCACTAATCAGGTCAGTCAGCGGTCGCACAGTTCCATCGTGTTCCACCACCATCATGCGTGCCTCGCCCTCGCTACCTGCTCGAATTCTGACATAGTTACAATCGAGTACCTCTTCACGCACTTCGTGGTCAGGGCGCTGAATGCAAATGGTGATATCTCTAAACCCATGCGCCTTAAGAGCATATATGGCACCACGGCTGACTGCGCCAAAACCGAAAATGATTGTTTTGCGTTGATTACCGTAATGCCCATCGATCCCTTTAAGTTGCAGGGCATGCATGACTGCGCAATAGCCAGCCATTTCGTTATTCTTATAGAATGTGTGGCGTCCAATCTGCCCAGTAGGCGACCAAACATACATATCCTCAAAGGCAATGAGCGTCTGCTTACGATCGATAGCCGCCTGAGTGAGCTCTCGTTGCTGCACACAATGTACATAACCCCAAAGTGTTCCGCCTTCGCGAAGCTCCTGTAAATCAGCTAAGACTGGCTTATTAATAATAACCGTGCCAATGTTGGCCAGTATATCGTGGCGTGTGCTAATACCACCTGTCAGAGCAGAAATTTCCGAATCAGCGATACCAAATGGTGCGCCATAACCTTCTTCAAATATTAGCTGACGGCGAAGTTCTTCAGGAATACGCAACAAATGATCTGGGTGGATTGGTAACCGTTGTTCATCTTCTTTTTTTGAAGTCCCAATGACTCCCACTATTGATGTATTCATGTCGTCGTTTCCTTGTTATAAAGAAATTCAATAAGTTTGATTTCACCAACGAATTATGGGGTTCGCCAATAGGCCTGTTTCTTTACACTCTCCTCTGTCGCAAGCGTTCCAGAGTTTTAAAAGTACAAATCTCGGATACGTAAAGCCTAACGCCCACCCGCGTGGCACCGAAGGCGTCCCATACAATGCGCTTGTTAGGCCAAAATTGTGGCAGGATTATGCTGTAAGACATTTGAGAGGCTGGAACTTGGAAAGGTTGATCCTTTTCTTTGCTTGCCAAATTTCATAGCTATCCTGCATGGCGAGCCAACTTTCCTGGGTGCGGCCCAAAACTCTGGATAGTCTTAACGCCCTTTCAGGAGAGACCGCACTCTTGCATTTTATAACTCGGTTCAGAGTAGAAGCTGCCACCCAAAACTGCTCGGCAAGATACCGACAACTGAGCTCATGCGGTTCCATATAAATGGATTTGATGAATTCTCCAGTATGCGGCGGATTATGCATAGACATTAGTGATAATCCTCATAGTCAAGAATGTACGCATTGCCATCCTGAAATTAGAAAGTAACATGCCAGTTACCACCAACAGAGATTGATCATATACCTGAGCGGTTTCCCTTCAACGGGTGAAGAGAAAACCCAGGAAGATCAATATCATCAAGCACTTGGGCAGATGGTAACCAACTACATTCTCAATTCTCAGTTTCTTTGTGTGCCCGGCCTGAATTCGCGCCGTTTTGCCCGTCTCGAAGAACTGTTTCAGTCCCTTATATTTGAATGATTTAATCACGAATGACAATGTAACGTATTGCGCGATGCTGTTCAATATCAAGATTTTTACAAAACCTTCAGGTTGAGAATGCCTAGCGCCTCAAGCAGCGGCCGAGCGTAGCGATATCCAGCCCCGAAGGGGTGATGCTGCCTTTACTTGTCATATGAAAACTTGCTCATATAATTCTAATGGAAGTCCATCGGGGTCGCTAAAAAATGTAAACTTTTTATTTGTATATTCATCAATCCTGATAGGCTCGACAGCAACACCCTTTGACATTAGATAATCAGTAGTCGCCTCAACGGAAACTACATTAAATGCTAAATGTCTCAATCCTAATGCTTCAGGAGAATTTGGCCTCTTAGGTGGCTGAGGAAAAGAAAATAATTCTATCTGGTCACCATTTGGCAATTTAAGGTCAAGCTTATAAGATTTTCGTTCTTCTCTATAATTTTCTGCAATCACTTTCAGACCTAAAATTGAGGTATAAAAATGCTTGGATTTTTCGTAATCTGAGCAAATTATTGCGACGTGATGAATCGAATTAAACAATGTGTACTCCTTGCCACATAACGGCTGCCTGGTAGTGGGTCAAATATTTTGTTCAGGTCTTGCTGGTCAAGGCTCCCAGAGCCGCCGAGCGCACAGCTGACCCACTAACCGCAAGTTCATATATGTTACCTGCTTGCTGGTTGATGAAACTCGATAACATTGGCATCGGGATCTCTTATAAAGAAAAATTGAGCACCCTCAAATTCTACTCGCTCAGTAACCGTAATCCCCAATGCCTGAATTTTCTGTAATGCTGACTGGATATCGGATATTTCCAATGCTACATGTGTATAGCCTGGATATTTCACGGGTTCTTCCATCAGAATATTCTTCCTTGGAGCTTCCTCTGACGTATTAAGGATGAGATTAATATTCACCCCGGATGGATGCTCTATGATAGCAACGGGTTCAGGACCAACTGGACCTACAAGGAATATGAATCCGAGATTTTCGTAGAATTTTCGAGAAATGTCTAAGTCTCTCACTCTTAAGCCAATGTGATTTATTCTCTTTATTTCTTTCATTATTCGTAACCCTATTGATGTGTAGTGGTAACTGTAGTGGTAACGCTCAGCTCAATGGTAAATGACTGTGAGCGGAGCGAGCAGTCATTTATGTCCAACGGCAACCGCTTATTAGAAGGCATTTCACGCATAAAACTCAACATAAAATCTCACAAATCCGAGAGGCTTCACTTCATGAAGTACCGTAGGCTCGACAACTCCAAATTTCTCAGTGTCAAGAATAATAATTTTTTCTTCTGGTTCGTTAATCTTGTACTGCAATTTACCTTCTATGATTACGATTTTTCCCCAGACACCGGCCGTTGTTTGATGTGCTTTTAACAACCCTTTAGGGATACTTCCTTCATCAAACTCAGGAGTTTTTCTAATGGGATTCAAGTTTTCAGGTAAGTTTTTCATATTTGTACCGATTTTTAACGCCTACATTATTGGCAGAAAAAGCTTGGCTTGAAAAAGCCTAAGCCAAGCTTTCTCTGGCCGGTGCATGTGATGGTTAGCTATCTTTAATCCAAGCTGGACCATTCATTTTCAAGATGATTTATCTTGTTTTTCTCAACACTTCGGACAGTTTTTAGAGAAAGCAACCACGGGAAAAATCAGCGAAAAAAATAGAGACACCACATCGTCTACCGCTGATGCCTACCCCATTGATTCCGTAGTAAAGACCACCTTGGACGCCATGTCCAGCGTCCAAAAACCCCAGAAAACCTTCATTACACTCCTGCTGGCGACTCTTGTCGTGCTTCAGAGGAAGGCCACTTTTCGCAACCTGAACCGGTATTCTGATGCCAGTGAAAAGCGCTTCAGCCGCTGATTTCGTCGTGCTTTTGACTTTGTTGCGTTCAACTGGCTGAACAACTCACCGAAAAAGACATCAGATACCTTGCGGCAGATGCCTACTATATTCAAGCAAAAGTTTGTGACACCCGTTGTGGAAACAGGTCCGTACGACGGCAAAGTGAATGTCAGCCAGGAGCTACACAGGTTTGATTTTGTCGGGCACCTCAACTCCGGAGAAAAGATCTATACAGCACAGATTCACTCCAAGTGTTTGAAGCTGTTCTGCTTTCCTCATTGCATGACGCTTTACCTATCGTCAAGCAGTCGTCTATACAGGCAGATGAAACGCCTCTGCAAGTTTGGACGAATCGGAACGAACGCCACAAAACAAATCCTATTGGTGGTTATTTCCCTCAACCGGACAGCTGGGCTCTCCCGTTTCTTTAATAATCGACGCTATTCGCAAGGTGGTCTTTACTGTTGACTGGTGAGAGAAAAATTCACAGCTGTCAGCGAGTATGTGTTGTTATGAAAAAAAGCAAAGATACGGTACTGTTTGTTTGTAAAAAAGACTTTTTGTGGAACTGGGTCGGGTTCCAGATTATAAGCCAGTATTTTGAAAATGTTTACTTGATCACCTGGGATGGAAATACCGATGAGTTGCCCCAAATACACGACACATTCAAGAAACTGACTTACGACTATCTGATTTCATTCTGGAGCGAATACTTTATTCAAACCAATCAGTTTGAAGCTGCTAAAAAGGGGGCGATAAATGTGCATCCTGCCCCCACGGAACATCCGGGATTAGGCATGTTTTCCTATATTTTTGCCTTTCCTGATAAGCGGATGCATCATGGAACCACTGTCCATGAAGTGAATGATAAGTACGATAATGGAAAAATATATAGATCAAGCTGTTTCCCTTGTTATGGAATGTCACCGGAAGAGATCGTTCGATGCAGTGTTATAGATTCGCTTCAGGTACTTGAAGAGGTTGCACGGGAGCTAAGAGAAGGAAGACATACCTCTACCCTTGGGGAAGCAGGGTCCACGCGGGATTGGGGAACTCACTTTTTTACCCACAAGCAGGAAGCAGAGTGGTTACAAAAATTACCGGCCTACCATATTGCCCATAGGGCAGAGGGTTATACTGTGACTACTCATATAAGTAACAAATATTACGCTCATCATAGCAACTCGTTCGAAGATTATTTTGAAGAAATTGAACACCTGGTGAAGATGCGGTAACAACAGGGGCCCTTTCGCAGGCTGGCTGATCATTTTTGACCCTCCTGACGAATTTTCAGATACAGATAATCAAGATCGTTATAACCACAAGCCTTGTAAACAATACGCTTTAGCATATCTTTCAAGGTGTAGGCCTGATACAGCTCTTCATTCATGGCAAGCAGTTCCTTGAGACTGCTTTCTCTCTGTGGAGTCATATTCTCGGAATTTCTGAACAGATTGAAACGCTGTCCCTTTATGAAGGGTTTATCTTCTTCCTCTGCCTGTCGCCATTCCCGACGTCTGGTAACTTCCTCCACGGTCTATACCAACGCACTCAATGTGCGCCTTTTGTTCCGCAGTCGGGCGCAGGCAGGGTCTTCAGGAGCGTCTCTTTGTTCCAGCGTCGCGCAGTATGGATGAGAGACCGGAATGAACTCGGGAACCTTGTTGCAGGGCATATACCGGCACAGGTGGCTAACATGCTGTTTCAGGCGATCTATCGCTTGTGCGTTAGGAGAAAGCCCCCAACAATAACAGGCTCGAAATCACCTCGATAGACCGCTTCAGAGGCTGGGGCAAAGACTGCCACTCCGGACTTACACGACAAAGTTGCACCATCTTATTATTGTCCGGTGTCGTAAAAAAATGTCTGTTAGGCAGCAGAAATAGAGAATACTGATAAACTGTCCAGCAGGTATGACCATCTCTGCCTGGTGAGTTCTGACAAAACAACATCAGACTCTGGCCATATCTTCCTCCCCTGTGATGTGAAATGTCACATCACGTTGTTAAGAGGTTCATGGTATGAAAAAACTGACGGTGTTATTTTTTTTAATAATCGGGATAACTGTAACGGCTCAAAACGCTCAGTCATCCTGGGAAATGGATGTTATGGAGCCCTGTGTTTCCACAGATTTTGATTTAGAAAAGTCAGATTCGCCAGTACTACAAAGTTTCCCGTTACTTTCGGGCGCGCAAACCGTACCGGTTACAGTGGGTTTTTCGATGGTAAAGTGCTATCTTTTTAACAGTGCTCGGTGTGCCAGAGCAATGGCGACAATGAGCGCTGAAGATTACAATATGTTGGGTAAGCCTGACTTTGCCGAATTCTCGTATTACGCAGTACGACCCGGAATATTTGTTAAAAAAGCAAAGCTGATTCCCGGTAAATTTGGTGACATCGACATGGAAACAATGGCTTATTACAATCACAATTTTGGCCGTTATCACGATGAGCTCTTTACCTTGACCAGGGTCTGTCTTGATAATAGCTGTCAGAATGTTGAAATTGATGTAAAAACGGACGGACGTTACGCTTATCAGATGTTGAACTTCCCCATCCCAGGAACCTCAAGTACACTCCCAGTCAAGGTCGGCTTCAGGAAGAGATTAAAGTGTCACAGCAGTGATGTTTACGGAACTAACTGTGAGCCGGTTGTACCAGTTGTAATCATCGAAATACCCAGCGAGTCTTATCAGGCTTTAGGACGGCCAGCCGTTGTCAGTTACAGATATTACGAACGTCATAAGTACCCAAAACTGAAAGCCAAGTTGGTACAAAATGACCAGGGTGGAGTGTACTTTATTAAAACCGATTATCAACGCTTTGCCGACCCGGCATCTCACTTGTACTATGTAATGAATAATTTCTGCCTAAATAAAGTCGGATGTGTTAATACCTATATTAAAGACGAATCTTACAAAGGGGAATTTAAAGAGAAGATCCTGAATTTTACAGTTCCGCAAAACAGTTATGAGAACCTGGGGGGAGGATAAGGAATAGTTCACCAGGAAGTACATTAAGAATGGACACTTGTTGCACAAAGCCTACTGCTTATTTTCGAGAGTAGAAAAAATAGGAAGAGAAAAAATAGGACACCAATAAATTTAACCATCTGAAAGATATCGGTATTTTTATGGGTGTCCTTTATTTCGTGTGTACGATTCCATTAATGTCGTCTTCTTCGTGTGGGGCTGAATTCAAGCAATAAGCGCCATGCTCGGCACACACGCCAATTTCAGTGGCAGCGCTGCAGGCGCTGTCCACTGTAAATTTTTGTTATGTGTATTTTTCACTTTTACTCTAAATCACCTGACCTGAATATCTGGTTCGCTACGCTTTCAGTGCATCCATTGCCAATTTCCAGCTCTTGAATAGCTTTTGGGAAAGTGCACGCTCTATTTGCGGAATGACAATACATTTTTGTTTGCACAACATTCGTGATGCAAGCTCTTTAGCAGTTACATCTAAAGGTTGCTTCCAATACAAATTCGCATCTTCCTTGGCGGTAGCCCCAAAGACGACAACATCAATCTCAGCCCAAATACTTGTAGCCATGCACATTGGGCATGGCTCACAGGTACTATACAGGGCACAACCCTTAAGTGATCTATTTCCAATTTTTTTTACTGCCTTACGTATGGCATTAACTTCACCATGACAAGTTGGATCACCGTTTTTAATAACCGTATCGTATGCTTGAGCTATCAACTCTCCTTCAGAATTATAGATGGAAGCACCGAAAGGAGAGGGGTATGGAGTCATTAATGACGTTGATGTGTATTCAATAAGATCCCTCATACGCTTGCTATGTAGATCTTTTATGATTTCTGACATTTTGTTTCCTACTACACTTCTGGATAAAACAGAACGTCCTAACTGTACCTTATTTCTTTGATTTGTAACCGCTCAATTTACGACGTCGTCAAAAGTGAAGTAACTGCTCAGCCCCCCAGGGCTTACGCATGAGTTAATGCGGTGAATCATGGAAGTTGCAGTGAATTAAGCTAGAAACATGTGCCTTGAGCATGATTCACCGCCCGCACGGCGGAAGGTTTGGGTACAGCATGATGGTTTGGAAATTTCTTATCTGCTGGATGTCTTACTTACCAAGGGATGTAGAGCATTTCTGACTGGTGCGTAAGCCCCCTGATGATAATTTGTGCTTCAGGAGAGTAGGAAGGCATAACCATCAACCAAAGAGCAGTCCCTCATATATTGGCACAATATTCCAAAAATGCAGTATCGGATCGGAGGGGGCTGAACGGTTACGATCATCCCAGGAAAATAAAAATGGGTCGTAACAACAATGGCAATCCGGGTCTGATTGCGCTCTGTTCATACAAGAGCAGCCATCAGTCATGACAGCATATGAAAATATCCAGACAAGAGCGTTTAACCTGGCCCAAAATGGGGAAAACGCTATATTCTTGTCGTCTAGATAAATGAGGTGGGATTTTGCCGTGTATTACACGGCCACCGGCAAGTTCATCGCCAGAATTTACCATCAACGCATTGGCACCATGGTCTGTGAAGAGTCCGTTAATATCATGCCCTTGTGTCTTGTGAAGTACACAATAGTGTTTGATCAGAGTCCGCTGGAAAATCCAGCGTACGGGTTGGAAAGGCGATATCTGCCCCATGCCGGCGAACAATTTTCACCACTTCAAGCAGCACCTTCTCCTGAACCAGCAGATAGTCGGACCAGCCAGTCGTTTTGGTGAAGCAATATATCTGACAATCCAGACTTGAGGGGCCAAAATTGATAAAATTGACGATAATGATTCTGTCTTTGGCAATATCTTCATCTTTTTGCAGGTAGCTGCGGATCTCCCCGAGTATCGGATCAACCTTGTTACTGTCACCATATCTCAGGCCAAAAGTCTGTCTGATTCGGCGATTCTCCATGCGGGACGGATTTTCTATGGAGACGGTTATAAACGTGGAATTCGGAACATAAAGGGGGCGTCGGGTAAAGGTTCTGATCCGGGTCTGACGCCAGCCGATAGCTTCAATGACGCCCTCAATATCCCTGTCCGGTGAACGAATCCAGTCGCCTACACGAAACGGTTTGTCAATATAGATCATCCAGCCCCCAAAAAAGTTAGCCAGTAAATCCTTGGCAGCAAAACCGACAGCCAGCCCGCCTACCCCACCAAAGGCAAGCACACCAGAAAGGCTATACCCTAACGTCTGAAAAACCACCAGAAGACCGATCATTATAACCATGACCCGCACCAGTCGGCCAAAAACGGCAACTGACGTTTGATCCACTTTCTTGCTTTCGTTCAGGTACTGCCCCTCAACCGTCTGGATAAAAAAGACCAGCGCCCAGCAGGAGAGTGCGACAAACAGCAGCTCGCGAAAGCTTTCAAAGAGGGGTAACAGGGCGCTCTCTACACCCTTCAATACCGCCTCTGCGGCCCAGCCCAGACCGATTGCCCAAATAAACAGGAAGGTCGGTTTCTGTCCTGCCTGAAGCAGGCAGTCATCCCAGCGATTCCGGGTGGCTTCTGCTCTTTTTACTAATCCGGCAAACAATTTCCCAGCCAGAAAACGACAGAGTACTGTGAGTACTACTATCAGGCTTCCCCAAATCAGCCATGGTGGAATATTGGTTACTGCAAGTGATGAAAGATCCATGTGCTATCCCTATAAAATCGACTTTTTTCGATCACCGGCAGAACAGATTCCGGATGAAGAGTCGAATTAAAATTCTTGTTTTTTATAAATGCGTACTTTAATAAATTTTAACATAGAGTGATTTAAAGGTAACGAATAGAGGAAAAACTGGGGTCATATATGGTTCGCCCCGCGATGCAAGGTAAACCGTCCGGTGCGATCCCGCATGCCGGGTGATGCGGGGAGGGCTAGAAATCAGCCCTTACCTGGATTTATGTTTATTTTCTAGGTTTTGGCTGCCCCATTCCAACCGGTCGACCATTGTATGCTGCAGGGTCATAGTCTTGGCCAAAAATCAACTCTTGTACTAATGGCAGCTTTAGTGCTTCTTGCACTTCTTTTTCACCCAAACTATCAATCAATTCTGGTGTTAAATACCCGCCGCGGGGTCTGGGCTGTGGCTGTTTGTGAGGACGGCCGTTATATGATACATCCCCACCGTTTAGCTCAATAAACTTGACAATTGCAGGTAATTGAAGAGCGTTCTGAACATCTTTGTTAGCCAGTGTTTGAAGTAATTCTGGTGAAATATATTTTCCACCGCGCGGTCGTGGCTGTGGTTGCCCGACTTGTCGCCCACCATAATTTACGCTACCGTCTCCAAACACTAAACCCTGTATCTCTGGCAGCTTCAATGCGTCTTGAACATCTTTACTCGATAACTTGGAAATAACCTCTGGCGACAGAAGCACATTAGGAACCGGCTGAATGGGTTTTGTTCCTGTTTTTTTACTCGTCACAAGTGAGTCTGGAGCAATAAGCTTAATAACATCTTTATTGCTAAGCGCTTTTTGTACCTCGCTCTTTGATAGGGACTCAATAAAAGCACTGTCGATATATTTTGCACCTTCAGGAACTGGTGGAAGAGAAATTCCTCCTTGTGCAAGACTCAAACTTGCCCACGCCGATAGGGTGGCAGCGATTAAAATTGATTTAATTTTCATTTAACATTCCATTGATTAATTGGTTGAAAAACATAACACCAAAAGCAACGGACCGAAAAGCCGTAGGCTTTTTGTGTCCGTTGGCTTGCCTTATTATGTGTTGTTTTCACTCGATTAGCCACAGTTCACGAGCGTGGTTTAAATTTAAAATCTTCCATTTGGAAATGTTTCTCCTAAAGCCTCGCTGAAGTAGCTACAAGGGCAAAAAAAAAGGAGACCGTAGTCTCCTTAATGTCGCTTGATTGTCAAATTAAACATAGACGGCAAAAGAGTTTACGTCGGCATTAATGCCATTAACCTTCATGTAACCCTCCAGCGCCACTAAGAAACGTCTAATGGAGAATACATCATACGTATCGCCAGTTTCACTACGAGTGGGGTAAATACCGTGTGTACAACGCTTCAACGCGTCTTCTCGATGATATCGACAGTTGTTGTAATTTTTAGCTGCCATGTATTCATTGGAATAATGTGACAATAGTCTATTAATCCCTTTGGTAGTATGGTATAGCTTGCATCTTGAGGTTTTTTCTTACCTGCCATATTTAAACGACATGTGACACATCTACCTGAAACCGTATACCTTAATGACTAGTGATCATTTTCACATAGGTGTTCAGGTAGATAATACATTTGTTGACGCCTAGCTGCTAACTTTCTGTCATCTAACCAATCGCCGTCTTCTATTAGTGGACTTTTTTTGTAACTGCTCATATTTTACTGGCAAAACGGCGTTTCCAATATTTTCATCAGCGGTTTTACTGGGCTGTAGAAGAGGTAATATCACATTTGCCAGATAAATATGAGCACTTACCTTTTTTTACCCATTGTTTTATACCTAATATTTTCAAATTAAAAAAGAGCGTCGGTTAACGCCCTTCCCTAAACTTTAATCTAATTATTCCCACTGCATACCGTCAGTCTTGGCACCTTTAAGTTTCAATGTAGCTACAAAGGATGGCTTAAAATATCGACAAGGTAAGGCAAAACTAATAGTAGTTGTTGAATCGTCTGTAAAAGACCATCTAACACTGAACACAAAACCATCGGATGGTTCACCAATATTAACAGATACTGGTATTGCGGTTTTACCATTAACAATAAGATTCTTTACAGTTTCTTTTATATCGGTTGGACAATTTCCAAATACTTCGTCTATTTCATCCAGGGTAAGGTGGAAGCCATAATCATTGCGGTTACCAACAGTATAAGCACCATCCACATGGGTAACTGTTAATCTTATGCCGCCAGACTTTATAACCATTGGTTTACTATTAAACCGTTCATTAATCTTTGTGTTTGGCAAATAATTCAATGTGGTAATTTCAGCCTGTAGTAGGTTAAGGGTAACATAAAAAACACCGTCTAAACCTCGACCAAAACCATGATCTTCATCAATCATTCTAATCTCTTCAGGGCTGAATCTGCTCCTAACGACTGGGAGATTATCAAAGAATTTATCAATGTCGACATCATCTTCTACAGGATTAAGTACACCGGTAGTGTCAATGCAACTTTCAAAATAGCTATCGTAGCAAAGGAAATATCTCTTACGTACAAGGGTGTTTAAATCCCGTCGTATGATATTTAATAGTTCAGTTTTATTTTTCATTTTGTTTTCTTTTATTGTTTTTTTTTAGAAAAAATAGGACACCCATAAATTTAACCATATGAAAGATACAGGTATTTCTATGGGTGTCCTTTATTTCCTTTGGTAGCTCTCAGCTTGTGAGCATAACGCCAAATTAAGGGGCTTTTAATAAGTTTGCTAAAATGTGGAGCGAAGCGGAACCTAGCAAACTGTTAAAAGTCCCGCTTGAATTGCTTGTTATGTTTTTAGCTTGCTAACTCTGTAAGAATCTAAAATACCAATAAGCCAAGCGGCAGCTATTACGTAAATTTTGATATTTAAATCTTGTGCATATGTATCAGATATTATGCTTGATAATGACTCGGAAATTGCAGCTATATTTAAAGGAATTTCACCATTTTCTATTTGCTTGACCACTATATTAGCTTTACCGACTATTTCGCTTATAAGCAAAAACAAAGGAACGGAGAAAACACTAACCAAAGCGATACACATAGCGTATTTTTTAAGAAAAAAATGTCCCGCTCCCGGATACACTAGAGCTGACAACAATACTGCTTTTAGAGATTTATTCATTGTTTATACCTGCAACATGGGTTGAATATGAATTAAAAACATAACGTTCGCATAACGGGCTTGTCCCGTTGATGCGCTTGGTACGCCCGGCACGGGCATGAACTTATGGGGTGCAAGTCCCCTGTGGGAGAACCGGCACCGGTATTCTGATACCGATGATAACCACTAGCCGACGGCAAGTGCAGTCTCGTGAGAGACTGTGCGAAGGAAGCCCGAGTGCAAAGGTGCGAGCCGACGAACAGATACTGCATACAAGGCCAAGTCCTCGGGGCGAGCGGGCCAATGATCGCAAAGCCTCATGGTTCAGGAGATACGGTAAATGCAGCGGTTGTGCACTGACAGTTCATGCACTTATCCGGGGAGATCTGCCTATGCCGATGACTTCGTCATTCTCGTCAAGAGCCAGAGTGCTGGTGAGCGAGTGATGAACAACATCAGTCGTTTTCTGGAGCGTCGTCTCAAGCTACAGGTCAATCTTGAGAAAAGCAAAGTCGTCAAAGCGACAGAGTGTGAATATTTGGGTTTTACTTTCCCACGTGGACGTATTGTTTGGTCAGATAAATCCCTGCGCCGATTCAAGATGAGGATACGAGAGCTGACAAAACGTAGCTGGGGTATCAGCATGGCGAAACGGATGGCGCTTCTTGCCCATTATATACGAGGCTGGATGGGGTACTTTGCCCTGTCGGAATACTATCGCCCTGTGCCCGGATTGGACGAGTGGATAAGACGCCGCATTCGAAGCTGCTTCCTGAAGCAGTGGCGTTATCCCCGGACAATCGTCCGTAAATTAGTCAGTCTGGGCGTTGATCTGAAGCGAGCCGTGATGCTGGCAGGTAGCAGCAAAGGCCCGTACAGATTGGCGAAGACCTATGCAGTCAACTGGGTCTAAATAACGAACGTTTGGCCTCTTTGGGATTGCTTTCTGTGAAAGAGTTGTGGATCAGGTTTCACCATTCTCGGTGAACCGCCCGGTGCGGACCCGCATGCCGGGTGGTGGGGAGGGCTGAAGAGAAATCAGCCCTTACCCGATTTAGTTGCTATTTTGAAATACGCTGTTTTAGTATCGTCGCACGAAGCCGGGGTCAGGTCTTGATTCTTGACCAGGCCGTTCAACCTGTCGTCAAGATTCAAGACCTAATGGGATGGTCCGCCCCGCTCCCCAAACGGCTTCAATT
>CAMRBW010000003.1 GCA_947040555.1 uncultured Oceanospirillales bacterium
AGGGCTTCTTCTTGGTGTGGGTGCGGATGTGTTGTGGCAGGTTGTACTTTCTCGCGAAGCACTTCTGGCAGTACTCGCACTTATAGGGCTTGGGTATCGAATCCATCATGGGTTTAATCGTATCCGACAGAGAGGCCCCACGGAAAC
Source organism: uncultured Oceanospirillales bacterium (assembly GCA_947040555.1). Lineage (GTDB taxonomy): Bacteria > Pseudomonadota > Gammaproteobacteria > Pseudomonadales > Endozoicomonadaceae > Sansalvadorimonas. The sequence continues at coordinate 148 of CAMRBW010000003.1, forward strand.
GCTCAGAGCAACAAAGTCGATTTTTCCACTTCTGTGTTGGTGGCAGATTGGCATCAGCCCGATGATATTGCCATCTGTATTTAGACAGATAAGGTTTCAACGACTTACGAATACCCATATTTATTTCCCCCATAAATTTCAGGAGAATTATGACAAGCAACCGATACCATCAGCACTCACAAACAGGTTAACGTACCTAGCATTCGATTTCGAAGTTTTTAATCCGAAAAACAGGCTCAAGCATCTTGATAAAATGTGGTTTTTAGGGGGCATAGAAAGGAAGAGGTCAGTCTGCTGCTGCTCCAGAGTCAAGCCCAGCGAGACTCTATTAACACTACAACGTAAGCGCTCAATTAACGGCGTTTTCAAAAGTGGATGTAACTATTCAGCACCCCCTACAAACATAATGAAATATTCAAACAGCCTGTTTTAACGATGACTGCAGGTAACTAAGTACTAACCTTGCATCCTGCTAAATGAGAGCGCTCTGTCTATTGCGGTTCATCCCCACGGTCGTGGGGAACACGGCCGACGATTTACCGGCTCCGGTTAATGTGACGGTTCATCCCCACGGTCGTGGGGAACACCCCATGATGGTACTGATGCAGGGGTTTATGATCGGTTCATCCCCACGGTCGTGGGGAACACTATTCTGATTTCATGCTGACCATGGGCTAAACCGGTTCATCCCCACGGTCGTGGGGAACACAGTTCAGACCGGGCTTTATCGGACGGGGGATACGGTTCATCCCCACGGTCGTGGGGAACACTGCCAATGAAAACCGCTATACCTGCGGCGGCGCGGTTCATCCCCACGGTCGTGGGGAACACGCCCTGCCCTATGGCACCAGCCACGAACCGAACGGTTCATCCCCACGGTCGTGGGGAACACTATTGCCTGCTCGCTGATGTTGCTGAACGTCGCGGTTCATCCCCACGGTCGTGGGGAACACCAACCACTCGCACACAGTCGACGTTCGCCCCCCGGTTCATCTTTTATTTCAGGTCTTGCGGTGACAAGCTGGGGAGACAACTCCGGCGCCAGGTTCTGGAAACCTCTGCAGAACTTGCCGATATCATGCAGCATCAAACAAAAACAGAACCATTGCTGCAACCATGCCGGTTCAACATTCAGCTGTTTTGCCAGTGACTGACACAACGACCTTTCCGCATTCAGTAAATGCCAACCAACCGCCGCCACATCCAAACAGTGATAAGGCAAAAGATGATAATCTGGCCCTACCGCATCACGGTCTCTTTTGGCCTTTCCCCAGTAGCGATAAAAACTCATCACAGTCATCCCCTTAAAATTGGGCCGTTATTACAGCACCGCGGAGAATTAAAACCATAATCTACTTCATCAGCCCCGCATCCCGGCAGGGCATCAGACAAAAAAAATCCCGCAAAGTTGCCGCTGCGGGATTTTTAAATGTTTCAGTCTGTTATCTGATCAGGCTATTAGCCGATAAATCACGCCACACACTGAGGCTTGGCAAACACCGCCAGACCACCGGTAGAAGTCTCCCGGTACTTGCTCTGCAGATCCAGACCGGTGCGGTACATGGTCTCAATGCAGGAGTCCAGAGAGACCGCATGGTTACCATCACCACGCATCGCCATACGGGTTGCGGTAATCGCTTTGATCGCCGCCATGCCGTTACGTTCGATACACGGCACCTGTACAAGACCGTCAATCGGATCACAGGTCATGCCCAGGTTGTGTTCCATGCCGATTTCAGCGGCATTTTCTACCTGATGAACGGTGGCACCCAGAACGGCTGCCAGGGCACCAGCAGCCATGGAGCAGGCAGAACCCACTTCCGCCTGACAGCCCGCTTCAGCGCCGGAGATGGTGGCGTTCATTTTGTACAGCATGCCGATAGCGGCGGCCGTGGCGAGGAAGTCACGCACGCCCTGTTCGCTGGAGTCATTGAAACGGGTGTAGTAGGCCAACACCGCAGGGATGATACCTGCCGCGCCATTGGTCGGAGCGGTCACTACACGACCACCGCAGGCGTTCTCTTCGTTCACCGCCATCGCAAACAGAGTGACCCAGTCCATAATTGCGAAGTGATCTTTCAGCATCGCTTCCGGGTTCGCCATCAGCTGCTTGTACATGACCGATGCACGACGCTGCATGTTGGACACCGGCAGTGCACCTTCCATACGCAGACCGCGCTCGATGCAGTTACGCATCACATCCCAGATGGCGTCGATTTTGGCATTGACCGCCTCCATATCACCGCCAGCCAGCGCTTTCTCGTTGGCCAGAGCCAGCTCGGCGATAGTCAGATTGTGCTCGGTACACAGAGCCAGCAGCTCTGCGGCACTTTTGAATTCGTAAGGCACTGTTGGTGCGCCGGAATTTACCTGACCACCCTGACCGGCCGGTGCATTAAATTCATCAGCGCAAATGATAAAACCACCGCCCACAGAGAGATAGGTTTTGTAATAAACGACGATGCCGTTCTGATCCGCGGCATAAATACGCATGCCGTTCGGGTGCTCCAGCTCTTCACCGTAGTGGAAGATCATCTGGGTGTCGTAATTGAAGCTGACTTCCTGCTCGCCGGCCAGTTTCAGCACACCCTTGTTGACGATATCTTCAAAGGCCTGGTCCGCGGCATCTGGATCGATGTTGTCCGGACGGTAGCCCGCCAGGCCTAACAGAGCCGCTTTGTCGGTGTTGTGACCCTTGCCGGTCAGCGCCAGGGAACCATAGAGACCAACACGCACAGAGGTAATGCTGTTGAGAATACCCTTTTCGCGCAGATCATTCAGAAAACGGTGACCCGCCCACATTGGGCCGACAGTGTGAGAGCTGGAAGGACCGATACCAATCTTGAAGATGTCGAAGATGCTAAGTGCCACTGCCGATGATTCCTGTTCAAATGGGACGAATTCTGTGCAGTATTGTGCCAGCATTCGCATCGTAGAAAATAGTGAGGGAGCCCCGCAAGGCTCCCTCTAAAATCGAAATACTATTGTCCGCTGTTAATCAGATCACAGCAGTTGGGAGGCGATAAAGCCGGTGATCGCGATAGTACCCATTACCACGGTGAAGATATTCGCAGTAGATTCATATTTACGCATGGCTGGCACTTTCTTCACAGCGTATACAGGCATGATGAACAGGATGCCGGCAATGATCGGTGCCACGAAGGATTCAATCATACCCATCACAGAGACGTCGGCGTAAGCCACAGCCCATACGGTCAGGGTGATGAATGCGATGATGCCGTAGTCAACCATCTTCATGTTAACAGGGCGGCCTTCACGCTTGGCCTTGTTCACGATAATGCCCTTCAGACCTTCACGGGTTCCCATGTAGTGACCGAAGAAGGAGGAGCTGATCGCAACGATAGCCACGATCTGTGCCAGCCAGCCGAAGATGGCGTTATCAGTACGCTCGGCGAAGATAGACATGATCGGCAGGTTAGCAGCCTTGGCAGCCAGCAGTTCAGCAGGCGACAGAGTCAGTACACAGGAGTAAACAAACAGCATGGTGAAGCCGACCAGCATCATGGCGGTACGCTTCAGGGTTTTGTTGGTTTCTGCTTCGGCATTGTTGCCCTCTTCCTTGCGATACGCCGTGGCAAAAGAGGAGATCGCTGGCGAGTGGTTAAAGGCAAATACCAGAACCGGAATGGTCAGGAATACGGTTTTGAAGAAGTCAGACGCGCTAATCGCCACATCAAACTGGGCCATGTTCCACTGGGGAATCAGGTACAGGGAGGTACCAAACAGCACGACGATCAGCGGGTAAACCAGTACGTTGGTGACTTTCAGAACCACCTTCTGACCACACACCATAACAGCAACCAGACCGGCAACCAGCACAAAGCTCAGCAGCGCACGGTTTGGCTCAGCCATACCCAGTTGGTTAACCATCAGGGAGGAGATGGTGTTGGTGATGCCGATACCGTAGATCATCAGGATCGGGTAGATCGCTGCGAAGTAACCGATGGTCAGCAGGGAGCCGGCTTTTGGACCAAAGTGTTCGGTAACGGTTTCGGTGATATTGGCGTTCGGGTTTTTAGACGACAGACAGAAACGAGCTAGACCACGGTGGGCCAGGAAAGTCATCGGGCCAATAAGAACAGTCATCAGGATCAGGGGCCAAATACCACCCAGACCAGCATTGATAGGCAGGAACAATACGCCCGCACCGATGGCTGTACCAAACAGGGTTAACATCCATTCGGTATCACGCTTGGTCCAGCTTTTTGTTTTTATAGTGGTAGACGAAACATTTTGTACTGCGCCCTGGGCCATAATAACTCCTCGGTAAAAGGTATTGGCTTTCAATAAAAAGGGGTGCTTGAAGGGGTGTGCCTTCACAGGGCGCAAACTTTACAAATTCTGCACAATTAAAACATTGATCTATGCCCTAGTTATTTTTGGTAAATCGGGATTTTTTTACAGTAAGCCACAGGTTGTTGCTCAACAAATGACTTATTTTTCAACTAACCGGCGAAAACACTTAAATACATGGTGCAAACATCAACAACTGTTGAATATTTCTCAGGGTATTTGCCTCTTTTTTAGAGGATCACGAACAACAATCATCCCTCGACAACAGCAGCCAAAGCTCTTCCTTCGGCATTGAACCTTGAACTCAAGCACCTACCGCAGTAATGTGGCGGGAATGACAACTGGTATTTATAACAAGAATAAGAAGCTTTATATGATGCGATATTTATCTCTTTTTTGTACTGCGCTGGTACTTTTGCTTTTTGTCTTACCGACAGAGGGTTTAGCTGACGAGCGTCCTTATCTTACCTGTGACCCCAGAGACAGCGGAATAGGGCCAACCGGGGTAACTGTATGCGACGAAGGAGGCACTCCAGTCCTGCTCAATACCTTGCCCTCAATAACCGACGTCACCTGGCCAGCCGATGGCATACTGAATGACAGTGCCGATTTTCAGATTCGCTCATGTGGTAATCAATCTTGCAACTACGCAACTCATTTCACCTTGCACAGCGCGAATTGGACGGATGCAGATCCCTCATCCAAAGAGATAAACATACCCAGTGAGCTAGTCACCGGCACATTTACACAGAAAAATAACGGAGACAACAGACCTTTTGCGATCAATAGTGCCTGCGGCAATCAACAGAATTTCCCTCATGGCAACTGCCCTTTTCGGGGAGCCGGCCTTCTTCAAGATGTCGACCATATTGGTGGCACTGATAACATTAAGATTCCCGACCATAATATTTGCGAAGGATGCGTTGATTTCAAATTAGATTTCAGTGTTGATCTTAACAAGTTGATCGACGAGGGTAAGATTTCACAGCCAGGCGTTAACACCTTGAGGTTGAGGTTCCGGATAGACCAATCGGCAGGCTCAATAAATCCCAATGGAGGTGGTGATAATGATTCGAATCAGGAGAGGGACATTATCATTCCTGTTCAACTAACTGTACCTGACAAGCTACAGATCAGTGGCCTTAGAGATATATTTTTTACTGAAAAAAGTTCTGTCGAGAACGGTTATTACTTTAATGAACATAATTTCTGTGTTTACAGATTTGGTGCAGGAAGCTTCACTATCAATGCAAACAGTAGAAATGTTAATTCTGGAGGTTCTGGATTCAAGCTCCTCGGACCATCCAATAAGCCCTTGGGCTACAAAATGTCCATCAAACAAAAAGGCGATTGGATAGAATATAAGGAGGGACTGGCTGTTGGTCTAGGAGAGTGGCAAGGAGGTTGCCCACCTGTTGCTGAAAACCCCAATGGAGATACCAATATGGCCCTGAAAATAGAAATCGATCAGACGGAAGCAAAAAATGCCACAACAGGCGCCTACTCTGACACCATGACTCTGACTGTCGGCCCAAACTGAAAAACCATGCTCTGGCCAGTCCCTTAGACCAGAGCATGCCAAAACCAAACAAAACCCACCAAACCCCAATAAAAAAGCAAACAACCAAACAGCTAAAATCAAAACCAAATCATTAATCCGTTTGATTATGAAAGTCTCTGTTCGGTTATTATCTACTCAAAAATATAATGACTCAGATCAACTTTTCACATTCACATCACCCTATAATCAGCCCCGTCATTACCGGATCGTTAAGCCAATTTATTAATTAAAATTTTAACGACCAATTGGAATTAAGAGTCTGGCACGGTGTACGGCTGTTCTATTTAATGATTTTTATTTTTACAGCCGCGCGTACAGAGTGTATCCATTTTTTGTTCGCTAAAGGTTCAACATCTGAACCTTATAGAAGGCTTTATGACTGTAAAAACCATTGATGATTTGAATGCTCTGGTCTCCCGTGTAAAAGCAGCTCAACGTCAGTTCTCAACCTTCTCCCAGGAACAGGTTGATAAGATTTTCCGCGCTGCCTCTCTCGCAGCTAACAATGCCCGTATCCCTCTGGCCCAGATGGCCGTTGCTGAGACCGGAATGGGTATTATCGAAGATAAGGTTATCAAGAACCACTTCGCTTCCGAATTTATCTACAACAAATATAAAGACGAAAAGACCTGCGGCGTTCTGGAAGAGAACCATGAGTTCGGCACCATCACTATCGCTGAACCGGTAGGCATTATCTGCGGTATCGTTCCTACCACTAACCCGACGTCTACCGCGATTTTCAAATCCCTGATCGCCCTGAAAACCCGTAACGCCATCATCTTTTCGCCACATCCACGCGCTAAAAACTCTACTAACGACGCTGCCAAACTGGTGCTGGATGCGGCTATCGCGGCCGGTGCGCCAAAAGACATTATCGGCTGGATCGATGAGCCTTCCGTGGCGCTCTCCAACGCTCTGATGCAGCACGAAGATATCAACCTGATTCTGGCCACCGGTGGCCCAGGTATGGTGAAGGCCGCTTACTCTTCCGGTAAGCCAGCCATCGGTGTAGGCGCAGGTAACGTGCCCGTGGTGATCGACGAAACTGCTGACATTAAGCGTGCGGTTGCTTCCGTGCTGATGTCCAAGACTTTTGATAACGGTGTCGTCTGTGCCTCCGAGCAGGCCGTGATCGTTATGGATGAAGTGTACGACGAAGTCAAAGAACGCTTTGCTTCCCACAAGTGTCACATCCTGAACGAAAAAGAAGCAGAAAAAGTCCGCAATGTGTTGTTTATCAACCACGGCCTGAACGCTGATATCGTTGGTCAGCCAGCCACCAAAATCGCAGCCATGGCCGGTATCGACGTACCTTCCGATACCAAGGTACTGATCGGTGAAGGTCTGGAAGTGACCGCCGACGACGTCTTCGCCCACGAAAAACTCTCCCCAACGCTGGGTCTGTTCCGCGCCACCTCTTTTGAGCACGCCGTAGAGCAGGCAGTACGCATGGTGGAAATTGGCGGTATCGGCCACACCTCCGGCCTGTACACCAATCAGGACGTGAACGCAGATCGCATCCGCTACTTCGGCGACAAGCTGAAAACTGCCCGTATTCTGATCAACATCCCCACCACCCACGGTGGTATCGGTGACCTGTACAACTTTAACGTGGCACCGTCCCTGACGCTGGGTTGTGGCTCCTGGGGTGGTAACTCCATCTCCGAAAACGTCGGGCCAAAGCACCTGATCAACAAAAAGACTGTGGCAAAGCGGGCTGAAAACATGCTGTGGCACAAACTGCCAAGATCCATCTACTTCCGTCGTGGCAGCATGCCGATCGCCCTGGGTGACCTGGCTGGCAAAAAGCGCGCGATGATTGTCACCGACCGCTTCCTGTTCAACAACGGTCACTCAGACGACGTTGTTGCTCTGTTGAAAGCCCAGGGTATGGAAGTGCAGACCTTCTTCGAAGTAGAAGCTGATCCAACGCTGGCTATCGTACAAAAAGGTGCTGAAGCGATGCGTAGCTTCCAGCCGGACGTGATCATCGCCTTCGGTGGCGGCTCGCCCATGGATGCGGCCAAGATCATGTGGGTGCTGTACGAACACCCTGAAACTCACTTTGAAGAACTGGCCATGCGCTTTATGGATATCCGCAAGCGTATCTACAAGTTCCCGAAGATGGGTCAGAAGGCGGAACTGGTCTGCATCACCACCACTTCCGGCACCGGCTCCGAAGTGACACCTTTCGCGGTCGTGACCGACGAAAAGACCGGCAACAAGTACCCGCTGGCTGACTACGAGCTGACACCAAACATGGCCATCGTCGATGCCAACCTGGTGATGAACATGCCGAAGTCCCTGACCGCCTTTGGTGGTTACGATGCGGTCACTCACGCGCTGGAAGCTTATGTTTCCGTACTGGCTAATGAATACTCCGATGGTCAGGCGCTGCAAGCGCTGAAACTGCTGAAAGAATACCTGCCTTCCAGCTATGCCAACGGTGCTCAGGATCCGATCGCCCGCGAGAAAGTACACAACGCTGCCACGATTGCCGGTATCGCCTTCGCCAACGCCTTCCTGGGTGTGTGTCACTCCATGGCCCACAAAATTGGTGCCGAGTTTGATCTGCCACACGGTCTGGCCAACGCGCTGCTGATTTGTGATGTGATCCGTTACAACGCCAACGACAACCCTACCAAGCAGACCGCTTTCTCTCAGTACGACCGCCCGATGGCCCGTCGTCGCTACGCTGAGATCGCTGACCATCTGGGCCTGGCTCAGGCTGGTGATCGCACCGCTCAGAAGATCGAGCGCCTGCTGAACTGGCTGGAAGAGCTGAAGCGTGACCTGAACATCCCGGCTTCCATTCAGGCGGCAGGTGTCGTAGAAGCGGACTTCATCGCCAAACTGGATCAGTTGTCCGTGGACGCCTTTGACGATCAGTGTACCGGTGCCAACCCGCGCTACCCGCTGATCTCCGAGCTGAAGGACGTTCTGCAGGCCGCTTACTACGGCAAGCCTTTCATCGAAGGTGAATCCTTTGAAGGCACCACCGTGATCAAGAAGGCTGAAGACCGTAACAAGCCAAAAGCCACGCTGAAGGAAGTGACGGCGGCCTGATCGCAAATCATCTGATGAACAGTTGCCCAGGTCGGCATGGGATTTAACCCTTGCCGCCTGGGTCTTCAAGCCACCCCTTCCCCTACCCCCCATCGCCCCCCGAACAGTTCAAAGATCAAACAGTGGCATAGGGGGATCACGTTCTACATCACTTTCTGCATCACTTTCTGCATCACTTTCTTCGTAACTACTCATTTTTTATTGGCAAATCTGCGTTTTCGGAATCATCACCCCGGAAATACTTGGTTGTGTGAAAGCCGGCACCCGATCTGCCAGAGAATTTTGAGCAGTTACAATAAAATTAAGCCCGCATTATCTACAATATAATGCGGGCTTAATTTTTGATCACACTCTTTCACACTCTCTCTATTACACGACGACTCACTCACAGTTTGGCGATCAGTACTTTTTGCCCTCTGTGCTTTTTCTGGCTTCGCGATTTTTCATACGTTGCTCCATACCTTCCATCGCCTTCATGGGCATCCCATTTTTGGCCAGCTCCATGGTGCGCACCAGATCACCGGACTTGATGGTAACGATGCTGACCGTGAAACCATCGCTGGTTTCTTTCACATCACCAATTTTGACATTATCATTGCCCTGCATGATGAGTCGTGCCTCTGCCACGATTCGGACTTGACCGGCAGTCAGTTCTCGATTCTCCATATTCTTAAACCCGCCAAGGTCACCCTCTTTCCAACCATAGTCGCTCTTCTGTTGAACCTGTGCACCCATATCATCATGATGATGATGATAATAATGGTGATGATGATGATCGTGATCGTCATAGGCCACGGCGGGGCCGCTAGTACCAATGAATACGATTGCAATACACGCGACTTGAACAAATCTGGATAATTCCACAGTCAACTCCTCATCTTTCAGGCTGCTTATACAGGGTAAATTACACATCGGTTTTTCACCAAAAATATATTCCATAAAAGAGAGTTTGTGTGAATATGTCGCAGGGCTGTATGAAGAGCATTTTGTCTGCACAACTTTGCTACAACATCTTCTCCGACGAAACCCTATAATGCCGACAGCTGTTGAACGGTTTTACAAAAGGGTCAGCATGATGGAGCACCATAATGGAACAATATATGGAACAGTATATGGAACACAGTGAACATATATTGGTAGTCGACGATCATCACGAAATAAGAGATCTTCTCGGCCAGTATCTGAACCGTCACAACATGCGCGTCACTCTGGCCAAGAACGGCGCCAGCATGCGTGAAGAGCTTGATAAACATAACGACATTGATCTGATAGTACTCGATCTGATGATGCCGGGAGAAGATGGCCTGAGCCTGTGCCGCCACGTCCGCAGCATCGATGGCCCTCCGATCATCATGCTGACCGCGATGGGAGAAGAGGCTGACCGGATTATCGGACTGGAGATGGGTGCTGATGACTACATCAGTAAACCGTTCAGCCCCAGGGAACTTGTCGCCCGCATTAAAGCGGTACTGCGTCGTTCACAACGCAGCAGTCAAAAGGAAAGCTCTCAAGACAGTAGTGACAGAATCTGCTTTGATCGCTGGATTCTCGATAACAACCTGCGCCAGCTGGAAGACGACAGTGAACTTGTCATCCCCCTGAGTACAGCCGAGTTTCGTTTGCTGACGGCCTTCGTCAGTAATCCTCGTCGTGTACTGAGCCGGGATCAACTGCTGGACATCACCCAGGGTCGTGAGGCAATGCCCTTTGACCGCAGTATCGACAATCAGGTCAGTCGCCTGCGCCGGAAAGTAGAGAGTGATCCGAAAAACCCGATATTGATCAAAACTGTCTGGGGCGGAGGCTATATGCTCACGGCGGAAGTGCAATCTGCATGACGCTGTCGTCCCTGAAAAAACGGCTCTCCCTGAAAGAATTGAGTCTTATCCCCAAAAGCATGACGGCGCAGATGGTACTGGTGATCCTTCTGACACTGGCTATCGCACAGGCTCTGACCGCACTGATTCTTTATGATGCTCATAAAACCAACATCTATCAAAGTGCCCAGGGGCAGCTGATATCCCATACCACCCAGCTGGCCAGAAAATTGTCTCAGGCTCAGCCTGCGTTTTATGGATCGATGGTAGAGGCTGCCAGCTCGCCACGGGCCCGTTACTCCATCAGCCTTCAATCATCTCTCGATGATCTTGATCACAGCGATATGCGCAACCGGAAAGCTCGCCGGATCGAGCAGCTTCTGGGCCCTGATTTTAAAAATAGTGTCCGGGTACGTATCAGCCCCCACCACGGTCATACACGTTTGAGTGAGCGCTGTGTTACCGATCCCTTGACCGCCGAGCGCTCCTGTCGCCCCATGCCCCAAAAAAGAGCGCCAAGGGAGACAAATTTTATCGCCATGTCCATCCAGCTACCGAATCAGAGCTGGCTTAACCTGGCCGCTGAAGCACCGGCGATAGAGCCGCTCGCGGCCAGACAGACCATCGTATTTTTGATTATCGCATCCACACTGGTTCTGCTGGTCATCATCTTTATGGTTCGCCGAATCACCCACCCTTTGAGGGCACTTTCCACAGCATCCAACCGATTGGGTCGGGGTGAGGATGTGGAACCACTCACTGAGGAGGGACCTGATGACGTTAAGCGCGCTATCAGTGCTTTTAACCGTATGAACCAACGTCTGAAGCGGTTTGTCGAAGACCGGACCACCATGATCGCAGCCATCACCCACGACCTGCGCACACCGATCACCACCCTGCGCCTGCGCGTTGAGCTGTTGCCCGATTCAAACGAAAAAGAGAAGCTGCTCGCCACCATCAACGAGATGCAGCATATGGCGGAAGCGACCCTGACCTTTGCCAGGGAGAACACGGATAAGGAGCCATCCCGCAAGGTCAATATGAACGCACTTCTGGATAGCACTTGCGAAGATCTGATGGAGATCGGACTTGACGTCAGCTACACGGAAGGGGCTGATATTATCAGTATCTGTCGCCCGCTCAATCTGCGCCGAGGCCTGCGTAATCTGATTGAAAATGCTGTCAAATATGGTCAGAGAGCCCGAGTTTCCATGACCAGAGACCGACAAAATATCACGATTACCATTGATGACGATGGCCCCGGCATAAGCAAAAAAGACCAGGAGCGAGTATTTGAACCTTTTGTTCGCCTCGAACACTCCCGCAACAAGGAGACCGGTGGTATCGGCCTGGGTATGGCGATTGCCCGAAACATTATCCACGCCCACGGAGGAGAGATCACCCTCGCGAACCGGAAGGAGGGAGGTCTGTGTATTACGGTGATACTGCCTGTTTGAGCCATGAACCTATAATCAATCCATTGGAGGCGCTTCAACCTTCAGGTACCGAGACTAGGTGGACCCGTATACCACCCGCGCTTGCGCCATTTTCTTCTAATACCGCATTCTGTTCAGGCAATTTGCTTGCGGTCCACTCAAATGCCGCACGATAAAATGTTGACCGAAACACACCTCTGGCCAGTTTAAGTGCCCCCCTTGCAGGCGCCGGAGTGCGCTGCTGGCTGAGCACTGCCAACGCCCATAACAGAACGTCATTAACCTTCAGTGAAACATCAAGATAGATATCCGGCAGCTCATAGCCTTGGGAAAGATGATTGTCGATGATGATGCCCCCCAGCTCTCCGGAGTTCACCGCCAGCAGACTATTGCTCCTGATCCCCACCTGATTGCCCTGAACGTGTACGGGAGAGGTTGTTTCTCCGGAAAAAAGTGTCACCAACTGAGACAGAATGTTCACATGCAGAGGATCGATCAGATAATATTCAGAAAATTGGGCACCTCTCTTTGACACCAGAGAAGTCCACCAGATTGCCTTGATGTCGAAACCATAATGCCCAGGAAGCGAGTAAAGATTTCCTGGATCGTCGGATCTCCATGCGCGCGCCTGCAGTACGGGCTGACCATTATTATCAATGCCTGGATAGAGATGAACAGCATCAACACCCTCCGCCAGTGCCCAACGGCGCAGATTGATCAGCGCCGCTTCCCTACCGTTTTCATCATCGGCAGGCTCATACTCTCTGACCTGCCAGGGAAACTCCAGTGACAGCCAGGGCTCACCGGTAACGGGAGAGTCTTGCTCATCAGAAGAGTGGTAATAAATAGAAACAGCATCACAGATCCTGCTGTTCAAACAAGAGAGTTTTCGGACACCTCTAATATTCGCCTGCTGGCTGTTCAGGATATCCGGCAGGGTGTTATACAACAGCTCGGCGTGGGATAGTAGATAGCGCATCAAAAGGATCGACGCATAATCAAGGTTTCTATAGAATAGATAAGTGAAAATATCAATACCGCTGCGAAACAGCAGATCATCAAAACTGTGACTGCACAATAGGTTCACACCCAGATCAGCCAGAGTAAGACTATTTCGTTTAAAAAATTGCCCAGTACTGTTATCTAACAAGGTCTGGAGAGTACGTCTGCCATAGAAAGAGGCGACCACATAGGAAAAAGCGGAACTAGCAACCATACCCTCCCAGCTGATCAGATCATAAACCCGATCCTGCCAGCTAGTTGGTGAAAGCTGAAACGTCGCCTGCCGGTCCGGAGGCAGACTAGCAATAAAGGCCTTACGCACCTGTGAAACACCCTGAACTCCGAAGTCACGCTTCAGCCTGGCGAGGGAAACAGGAGGGAAAGAGGAGCCGCCTGCTTTACCGATGTCTTCCCATTCCTTAGACGCAGCCCCAGCCTGTGCCACACAGGATAATAAAACAAAAAAGCTAGCAAGCCATAGGAATACCCTTTTTTTTATACCCCCTCTAAACCGCATTTCAAGGCTCCGCTTTAGTTCATTCATCCTTGAATTTTTTCCGTTGGCAGACGATTGAAATTCCGCCAACTCTCCATTAAAAATTTGTATGATGGGCTTGAAAGTAGTCAAAGAAATGAACGGCTGCCAGTGGCGACTCTCGCCTGACCAAGAGATAAAATTAAGCCCACATTATATAACATATAATGTGGGCTTAATTTTTGAGCATCTGTACGACTACAAGCTATCAGCTCGCATGATTCCCTTTGGCGTCACGCGCTTTAAGGTGCTTTTCCATCCGCTCCATTGCTCTTTTGGGCATACCGTTTTTAGCCAGCTCCATGGTGCGTACCAGATCGCCGGATTTAGTTGTTACAATACTGATATTGAAACCATCCTTAGTTTCCTCAATCTTACCAACTTTGACGTTCTCGTTATCCATCATGATCAATTTCGCTTCCACCACGGTCTTGATCTGATCAGCCGTCAGCTTTCGATCCTGCATCTCCGTGAATTGGCCATGGTGGCCTTTCATAAAGCCGTTCATTTTTTGGTGAGACGCGTTATGGTGCGAACGGCCACCTCCACCATGGTGTTCTCCCTGTGCCATCGCTCCACCGGTAAAAACAAGTGCAGTAGCAATAACCGTGGCCTGAGCGAATCTGGATATTTTCATTTTTTTATTCCTCGTCTTACGCGTTGTTCATACTGGATAATTAAACACCGGTTTTGTACCACAAGTATCTTCAGCTAAAGAGAATTTGCGTGAATATGTCGCAATGTTGTATGAAAAGCGGTTTGTTGGCACAACTTTGCTACAACGTCTCTGCAAATTTACAGGCAAACTTTCAAAGTCTCCAGACTACCCCTGACAGCCGGCTCCTACGGACAATCAAATCCATAAGAGCCGGTCTGAGGTCACACTTGTGGGCGTAAAGTCTTCAAACATCAAAGCGTTAGAAAATTAACCGATCATTCCAGTAACTATACCCACCTGAGCACCGGCAACGGCCAGACCACCGACGGTCACCAACACCATCGCAGGGGAAAAACGATTTTCCGAACGCACCTTCCACACCATCGCCGCCGGCAGGAAAGCCGCAAGGAAAACCAGCGCCAGTGCTGCATAACCGAGAGCAGCCACAAAACCACCCGGTATCAGTATGGCAATGACGAGCGGAGGCAGGAATGTCACAGAGACCACAGGCATCCGACCTTTAATCTGACGAGCGGCACAGGCTTCCACCAGGTAATCGTGCAGACCCAGAGCCACACCCAAAAAGGAGGTGATCAACGCCAGGGCACCGAATGCGGAGACCACAGTAGAGATCCAGCTGATCCCGGTGTAACTGGCCAGACCGCCGATCATTCCGATAACAGGATCACCGGACATGCTCACCAGGCGCTCACCGCCCAATACTCCATTCACCACCAGCTGCCAGATCAGGTAAACCATCATGGGTATCAGGCTGCCAATGATCACCGCTCTGCGCAGACTGGTCTGACAGTTGCCCAAATAGCGCCCCATAGAAGGCACAACCACATGGAAGCCGAAGGAGGTGTACAGAACCGGCAGCGCGGCCAGCACAACACCGACGTTCAGATTGACAGGTTCATAATTCAGATGGACCGGATCAACAGAGGGGCTCAGCACGGCCAGCAGCACGGCCAGAGCAACCAGCATCAGCGGGAATAGAATACGGTTGATAGAATCCACGGTGCCTGTACCGGCGCTGACGATCAGCGCGGAGAGACCGGTCACCAAAACGGACGCCGCTGCGCCATTGAGCTGCACATCAAACAGTGCCTGCATGGCTCCCTGCAACAAACCACTGCTACCCGCTATGTAAGCCGCACACAGGGCGTAGTAGAGGAACATACTGGCACCGGCTGAGACATACTGTCCGTTCCT
Organism: uncultured Oceanospirillales bacterium; assembly: GCA_947040555.1. GTDB lineage: Bacteria > Pseudomonadota > Gammaproteobacteria > Pseudomonadales > Endozoicomonadaceae > Sansalvadorimonas. The sequence goes on from CAMRBW010000003.1 coordinate 15,752, forward strand.
GCCCAATAGCGTACCGACCATGCCATGGAGGCTGGTATCATCCGGACAAGCCTTGGCAGCCTCGGCCATCAACAGACCACCCGCAGCAGAAACAGCCCAGACCGAAAACATCAGCAGGATGGAGAGTCCCCAGCCAACAGACGCAGTAATCAGTGGCAAGGCCAGCATTCCGGCACCTATCGTCGTGCCGGCAATAATAAGGGTGCTACCCCAAAAACGATTGTTCATAAAATCCCAGTGCTACTTATTGAAAACTGTCGTTACTGACAGTGGTTACAAAAGGTTCGAAACAGACCGGGAATTTTTGTGGGGAGATCAGGAGAGGAATGTTCAGCGTTTTTGCCGCATGCCATCCGAACCCTTATCCCCGTTCCCGGGATAAGCGCCAGTGGCAGAGCTGTCAGAAAATCACTCAGCAAGCCACCAGCGGCGGAAATACTGAGTAAAATAAAACACTGAAGCTGTCATATCAGTTCCAAATAGGTTTATGACTTTCGTCGTCTTTTCAAGATACAGATACTCACCGGCGATGGCACTAGGTAAATACCGCAACGGCTACTCCCATCACACTTTCTGAACACGGAACAACCATAATGACTGACCACGATTTCTCCTTAATAAGGCACGGACAGGTTCGACAAGGGTTATATGACCACCCAATAGACAAGATCAACTATCGGGATTTCCACCTGCGCACACCCATGGGGGACAAAGCCGGAGCATTCCGGCGCTGGTTCGGTTTCAATCAGTTTCAGTTTATCTCCGCTATCAGCTCTGAACTGGTTGTGGGGGCAGCTATTGTCGATACCAAAATAGCCACAGTGTCGTTTGTCTATATCTACCATCCCCCGACCGGAAACCTGCATAGTTACCCATTCAAGGCTCTCCCTTTCGGTGGTTGCGCACGGATCAACCAGACCCCGGACAGAGGCACATGGTCTTTTCGACAGGGTAAAAACACCCTTGCAATGGGTTGCGAGAATAACCGGCGCACACTAACCGTACATCGGGAAGATGGCACAACAGTGGCTATGAATTTTTCACAGCAGGACTGTCAGCCTATCCGTCTTGCCACGCGAGTAGATCTTCATGGTTTTGCCTATACCCAGAAGATGGCGGGCATCCCCTGTACCGGAACAGTGACCTGCAAATCCGGAACCTTTGATCTGCAGAAGATCAATGCCTGCGCCACGCTCGATTGGTCAGCTGGCTATCTGCGCCGTCGCAGTTTCTGGAACTGGATCTGTCTGGCGGGAACATTGGACGACGGTCGACATATAGGTCTGAATGGTGCCTGTTTTACCAACGAGAGCAGCTTTACCGAAAACGGCTTCTGGGTTGATGGCAGGCTTCATAAGCTGGCGGGAATGGTGTTTGAATATGATACTTCCGACCTTTATCAGCCTTGGACAATTTACTCCAGCGATAACAAGGTACGGCTAAACTTCACTCCGGAAGGTGGCCAGGTTGAGAAAAATAACTTTCTTGTTATGGCCAGTAACTTCCACCAGCTATTTGGCCGTTTCTCAGGAAAATTTGTGACCGATGATGGCGAAACCATCACCATTGATAATATTTATGGATTTACCGAGGAACATTACGCCAAGTGGTAAACCAACTACGCCTGTTCACCCTTGTCGGTATATTCCAGAAGCTCAACCGGGGCGCCGTTATCCTCAATGAAGGCAACCCGCAAACCGTCCGATGGGCTGTTGGGTTCGATGATGACCTTTTTCCCGGCAATGGCCGCATCAAGATCATCCACCTTGAAAGCAACATGGGGCACTGTTTTTACTAGCTCGGGCAGGGTATTACCCTCCTCAAAACGCATCCACTCGACATTGTACGGGCTCTCTTCATAGCCGCTGACATACATTTTCAAATGGGGAATATGGCGCTCACCCGGCATCTTTTTTGATGTAGGGATGCCGATGTGGTGGTATTCCATTTTTACCAGGGGTGGCTTGTTGTTATTGGACATTTGTTGTTGACCTCAGTTTCTCTTCTTCATAATCGACCTGAGTATAGATACACAACACCCACAACCCAAGAGGCTGCCCAAAAAATGTCAATACTACCAACCAGTCGGCAAAAACCGCTTACACTGTACCCTGCCGGGAAAACGTGCGAAATTAAAAAAAGGCCTAATAAACGGATTCAATTATGCCCCCAACAGGGATAAGACTACGAATCAAACGAAAAGCAGTGCCATACACTGTTCTTCTCTTTTCAACGCTCCTGCTGGCCGCCTGTTCCGGCTCATGGAATGATCCTAATCCCCCTGAAAAACCGGGGGAGATCGTCTATTACGGGAGTTTCTCCACCCGTCTTCAGCATCTTGATCCCGTACGCTCCTACAGTTCGGAAGAGGCTCTGTTTATCGACCAGATTTACGAAGCCCCCTATCGTTACCACTTCCTCAAGCGCCCCTACGTATTGGAACCGGCACTGGCTGAAACAATGCCGAAGCTGTCGTACTTCGATGCCGGGATGAACCCGGTTGCCAGCGACAGCCCTGAATTGGCCTACAGTGTTTACACTATTCATCTGAAGAAAGGGGTTCTCTACCAGCCTCATCCCGCATTGGCTGAAAATGAGCAGGGGCAACCACTTTATCTTTTCAAGGATAAACAGAGCTCTCAGCAATACACGACACTCTATGACTTTCCGGAAACCGGCACCCGGGAACTGACAGCCAATGATTTCGCTTATGGCCTGAAGCGGCTGGCTGATCCAAAAAATAAATCGCCCTTGCTCGGCTTTTTCTCCAATTACATTGTCGGTATGGAGGCTTTCAGCAAACAGGCAACGGAACTCTCCGGAGAGGTGTCAGGCAAAGGACGCAGGCAAGAGTGGCTGGATCTGAGAGATATTCCACTGGAAGGTGTACGGGCACTAGACGACCACACTCTGACTATTCGCATCAAAGGGCTCTATCCCCAGTTCAGCTACTGGATGGCGATGCACTTTTTTGCTCCCATGCCGTGGGAAGCAGACCGCTTCTACCACAGCCCAGGCTTTCAAAGTCGTAACATGACGGTGGACTGGTATCCGATCGGTACCGCTGCTTTCATGATGACCCGCAATGATCCCAACAGCGGCATAACTCTGGAGCGCAACCCCAATTACCGCCTTGATCCTTATCCTTCGGAAGGGACACCCCATGATGAAAAACGAGGCTTTCTGGATGATGCCGGTAAACCTATGCCGTTTATTGATCGTGTCACTTTCCGTCTGGAAAAGGAGAGCCTGCCCCAATGGTCAAAGTTTATGCAGGGCTGGTACGACCGCTCCGGTGATGACAGCCACAACATCAGCGCCAGCAACTTTGACAGAGCCTTTGTCGTCTCCGGCAACGGTGTCGATCTCAGCCAGGAGATGATCGACCTGGGTATCACTGTCAGTACTGAGCTGAAGCCGTCTATCTACTACTACGGCTTTAATATGAATGATCCGGTGGTGGGCGGCTATACGGAACAGAAGCGCAAACTGCGCCGTGCCATCAGCATGATAATGAATACCGAAGAGATGCTGGAAATCTTTGCCAACGGCCGTGGTCAGGCCGCACAAGGGCCGATTCCTCCCGGCATTCCCGGCCACGTGGAAGGGGAAGAGGGTATCAATTCTTACATTTATGACTGGATTGATAACAAGCCCCGACGTAAAACGGTTGAGGAAGCCAAACGCCTGCTGACGGAAGCCGGTTATCCCAACGGCAGAGACAGAAACAATGGTAAGCCACTGGTGCTCTATCTCGACACCACCGGTGATTCGGCCGGCCCGATAGCGGACTGGCGTCGTCGACAATTTGAGAAGATCGGCATCCAACTGGAGTACCGTTCTACTGATTACGTGCGCTTCAAGCAGAAAATGCGTAACAGCAATACCCAGATGTTCGGCTGGGGCTGGCTGGCTGACTACCCCGATCCGGAAAATTTCCTGTTCCTGCTGGAAGGCTCCCAGACCAGCGCCAACTGCCAGTGTGACGGTGCCAACAGCACCAATTACGACAACCCTGCGTTCAATCGCCTGTTCCATCAGATGAAGACCATGGAAAACTCATCGGAACGGGATGCCATTGTTGCCGAAATGGTTGAGATAGTACGAAGTGATGCGCCCTGGTTTGGCGGTTATCACACCAAAGAGTACTACCTGAACAATAGCTGGATGACCAATACCAAACGACACGGTATTGCCAAAGATGCTTTCAAGTATGTGCGTATCGACACAGACCTTCGCCGGGAGAGACAGCAAGAGCAGAATACGCCAGTCGCCTGGCCTCTAATCGCAACATTTGTCGGCATGATAATGGTGGTATTCCCGGCGGCACGCGCCTATCGCAGACGCCTCACTTTAAGAATAAAACCACAGATAAAACCACAAATAAAAAAACAGACCCAAAAACAGACGGGAGAAAACAGCTAACCATGTTTGCTTATATTATTCGTCGTCTGTTGTACGCCATTCCCATTCTGATCGGAGTAAATCTGATCACCTTCTTTCTGTTCTTTGTGGTCAATAGTCCCGGAGATGTTGCCCGTGCCCATCTGGGGGAGAAGTATGTTACCCAGGATGCTATCGATAACTGGGTGCAGGAAAAGGGTTACCATTATCCATTGATGTTTAACGGTGAGGCCGAAGGCTTAGCCAAGGCCACTGACACAATTTTCTTCCAGAAATCCCTGAAACTGTTCACCTTCGATTTTGGTCAGGCCGATGATGGCCGGAATATTTCCTCCGATGTGTTAACGCGTATGGGGCCGAGTCTGGCACTGGCTGTACCCAGCTTTATTATTGGAATATGGGTTAATATTTGCGTGGCTCTGGTGGTGGTCATGTTCCGTGGCACACGACTGGATAAAGCAGCCATTGCCCTACTTGTGTCGCTTATGTCGATCTCCGGTCTGTTCTATATCATCGGTGGCCAATATATAGTGGCTACCCTGTGGCGACTGGTTCCCATTTCCGGTTTTGAGCCGGGGCCGATGGCGTGGAAGTTTCTGATCCTCCCGATCATTATCGGGGTGGTGTCGGGTATCGGACTCGGTGCCCGCTGGTACAGAACACTGTTTCTGGAATCTGCCGATCAGGATTTTGCCCGCACCGCACGCGCCAAAGGGGTCAGCGAACTGGGCGTACTGTTTCGTCACGTTCTGCCCAATGCCCTGTTGCCGATTCTTACCGGAATCGTGGTGGTGATTCCCTCACTGTTTATGGGCAGCCTGTTGATGGAAGCCTTCTTCGGCATTCCCGGCCTTGGCAGCTACATGCTCGATGCCATTCGCGCCCAGGATTTTGCCATCGTGCGCACCATGGTCTTTGTCGGCTCGGTGCTCTACATCATCGGTCTGATTCTGACCGATATCTCCTATACCATTGCGGATCCACGGGTGAGGTTGAACTGATATGGATATCGATATCTTTTCCGTCAAACCGGTCATTCTGTGGACCGATATCATGATCTGGCTACTGGTAATCTCGGCCAGTGCCTTTCTGCTCATGCTGCGCCAAAATCCGGAAGCCCGCGCCCAGTGGCGGCAGGTATTCAGCTCCCGACTGGGCATGGTGACCTTTGTAATAATTCTGTCGTACATCGCATTGGCTCTGGTGGATTCCCTTCATTTCCGTAAAGCGCTCCCTCCCGTTGAAGGGCAAAATTCGAGCACTGTCTATTACTCCAATACTGTTCACAGTGTACTGGATCTGGCTCTTGGGGAGATGGGAGAGCTGAAGGAGCGTTCCTACTCTGCACCGCTGTCGTTAAAGTCCTTTACCAAGGAAAATATGATCGATGCCAGCGGCGAACCTTATCGGGACTATCCCGATCTTCAGCATGCGGGCAGCCACCTGAACGACCCGGCTGATTACAACACCGATCTGCTTTTGCAGAGTGCGACAGGTATGGGCAAGGGGCTTATTGTCGGTCTGATTCTCTGTACGCTGCTGAAGATGTCTACTCGCAGAAGCACTTTCCCCTGGGGAGCTGCCATGGCGACCATTCTGGTTATCGCCATGGTATTAGGCTGGCTGATCCATATGGGCAATCTCTACCATGTACTGGGAACGGATCGCGCCGGTAACGATGCTTTGTACGCCTCCATCAAAGGTATTCGCACCGGAGTATTAATCGGTACGCTGGCCACGCTGATTATGATGCCGATCGCTATCACGCTGGGTATCTTTGCCGGTTACTTTAGAGGTTGGGTGGATGATGTCGTGCAATATCTCTACACCACCCTTAGCTCCATTCCCGGTATTTTGCTGATTGCCGCTGCCATTTTGCAATTTCAGGTGTTTATCGATCTTAACCCCGGTTACTTTGAGGTCGGTCTGGAGAAAGCCGATGCCCGTTTCCTCGGACTCTGCTTTATTCTCGGCATTACCAGCTGGGCAGGGTTGTGTCGTTTATTGCGGGCAGAGACGCTAAAAATCAGTCAATTGCCCTATGTTCAGGCGGCACATGCTTTTGGTGTCTCCCATATACGGGTGATTAGCCGACATATTTTGCCCAATGTTATGCACATTATTCTGATCACATTTGTACTGGACTTCAGCGGCCTGATACTCGCAGAAGCAGTGCTGTCGTATATCGGTGTGGGGGTGGATTCGACCATGCCCAGCTGGGGCAATATGATTAATCTGGCTCGCTCGGAATTGTCACAGGACCCTGTGGTCTGGTGGAATCTGATCGGTGCATTCTTCTTTATGTTTACTCTGGTTCTGTCGGCTAACCTGTTTTCCGATCTGGTCAATGATGCCTTTAATCCGAAAAACCGTCAGGAGCGTGCTGTATGAACAGGAACAGTTCGAAAAAACAGACACAAAAGTCTGCACAAGCACCGGTACTGTCGGTCAGAAATTTAACCGTATGCGTCAATAACCATCAACAGACACATATCTTAAAAAAAGTGTCGTTTGATCTTAAACATGGTGAAGTTTTCGCTCTGGTTGGCGAGTCCGGCAGTGGTAAATCAGTCACCTCACTGGCCATGATGCGCCTACTGTCCGATGCGCTGCATATCCTTGATGGTGAGGTTATTTTTGAAAATAACGACCTGTTCTGCGCTACCGAACAGGAGATGACCGCCGTACGTGGCAACCGTGTCGCCATGATCTTTCAAGAGGCACTCACCTCGCTCAATCCAGTGCAGAAGATTGGCACTCAAATTGATGAAACCCTGAGATTACACTCCGATCTAAACAACAAAGACCGAATAAAACGCATTATCGAGCTGTTAGAGGAAGTTGGCCTGCCCAACCCGGAAACCCGTATCGACTGGTATCCCCATCAGCTCTCCGGTGGTCAGCAGCAACGGGTTATGATCGCCATGGCGCTGGCCTGTGAACCCGATGTATTGATTGCCGATGAGCCAACCACCGCACTGGATGTCACCATTCAGAAACAGGTGCTTGATCTTATCCGTGGCCTTGCCCAATCACGACAGCTTGCCGTTTTGCTGATTACTCACGATATGGGCGTGGTGAGGCAAACAGCGCAACGTGTCGGTGTTATGTATCAGGGCGAAATCATTGAAGAGAACAGCTGCGAAGAGTTTTTCCGCAACCCGCAGAAAAAATACAGTCGTCGTTTAATTGCCAGCCTGCCAGATCATAATCACTTTCAGAACAGTAGTGATGGCACCGCTCTGGAGCCGCTGCTGAGTGTAGAAAACCTGAAGGTACACTTCCCCCAGCGCAAAGGTATTCTCCAGCGCATCCATGACTGGACCAGAGCTGTAGATGGTATCAGCCTGAGTATCGGTCGGGGTGAAACGCTGGCTTTAGTCGGAGAATCAGGCTGCGGTAAAACCACCACCGGGCGGGCAATCCTTAATCTCGACCGACTGACCTCTGGCCGCATTACTTTTGCTGGTGAAACTATCAACACGCTCTCCCACCGGGCTATGCAACCTCTTCGGCGCAGGATTCAGGTGATCTTCCAGGATCCGTATTCATCGATGAATCCCCGCATGACGGTGCTGCGAATTATTGAAGAGGGCATGATCAGCCTGAAACTGGGCCTGACACCGGAACAGCGTGAGGAGCGGGTCATTGCATTACTCAAGCGTGTACATCTTGAACCTGAACACCGGCATCGTTATCCCCACGAGTTCTCCGGCGGTCAACGACAGAGGATATCTATTGCCAGGGCGCTGGCAGTCAATCCTGAGCTGATTGTCTGTGATGAGCCAACCAGTGCGCTGGATGTTTCAACCCGGGCCGAGGTATTAAAGTTGCTGCAAGAGCTACAACAAGACCTGGGAGTGTCGTACCTGTTTATTACCCATGACCTGTCAATTATTCCCCAACTGGCACATCGGGTAGCGGTCATGAAAGATGGCAAAATCGTGGAAACCGGCGCAACAAAAAAGGTACTGAAAGAGCCGCACCACAGCTACACGCAGGAACTGCTTAATGCAGTTCCTCACGCACGTATTTAAATATGACGGCACCGCACGCCTGATAATCTGTCAACATTCTGCCGATTCATGAAATCCTGATATCCATATTCGTATCAGGGTTCTATTGATTTGTCAGATTTGCACAAGATTGGCACACATCCATATAATCTTTAAAAAATCAGCACAGCCAATACATAACTCTGTACACAGCTCTGCACACAGCTCTGTACGCAACTCTGTACGCAACTCTGTAGCAACAGTGCCCTGATACCAAAAACCACAGGAATATCATTCGAGGAAGCCATGGAAGCAGCAAAAGAGATCATTCATCACAGTCCATCGAATATAAAAGTTCACCACCAATTTGAATTTTCAGGGAGAACCGGTGAATTTTTCCGTATCTGGATAGTTAATATGCTACTGACGATTCTCACTTGTGGGATCTATTCGGCATGGGCCAAGGTGCGTACCAAGAGTTATTTTTATAGCTCAACCCTCGTCGCCGGCTCCTCTTTCACTTACCTTGCCAAACCAACCAGCATCCTCAAAGGCCGTCTGATTGCCTTGCTGCTCATGGTGTTGTTTAGTATTGCCACACAATTCGCTCCCTTGTTAAACATTGCTCTTATCCCGGCACTAATGATTGCTACACCCTGGATGATAATTAAAGCCACGATCTTTAATGCAAGAATGACGGCCTGGCGAAATGTGCGCTTTAATTTTGATGGTCATTATGGGGATGCACTGGTTTACTTTTTATTAATGCCTATTCTGACTCTCGCTTCTTTAGGTTTGCTTTACCCATGGGTTGTCAAGAAGCAGAAACAATATCTGGTCAGCCACCATAGCTTTGGTGATACCGCTTTTCAGCCAAAATTTACTGCTGGTAATTTTTACGAGGTCTACCTTATTGGCTTTGGCATTCTGGCCCTATCCTCACTGGTTATCCCATTAATTCCCATAGTCGGTGTGCTTATCGCGCCCTTGGGTTATATTCTCGCAGCAGCCTTTATTGTTGCAGGGAAGAATAATTTTATTTATGGCAAGAGCCATCTGGGTGATTATCGTTTCAATAGCACGATGAAAGCCGCTCCACTGGCATGGATTTATGCCTCTAACATGTTGGCTATTCTCCTCACCCTGGGTCTGGCTATCCCCTGGGCGATGATCCGTTTGGCCAGATACCGTGCCAGCTGTATGGTACTGGTGGCGGATAACGCTCTGGATGGATTTACCGATAAAATTGCTGAAGAGCAATCCGCCCTTGGAGAAGAGATGGCTGATATTTTTGATGTATCAGCAGGTATCTAATGCGTATATCCCATGAAAATTGAAGGCATCCTCTATCCGGCTGGAACCAGCCGGGCTGTACCAGCAACCCTGGAGGTCGATCTTCAGGGTATGGCAACTCTCGTAGGATCATACGCAGATATAACGACACCGGTCTGTCATGCTAATGAGCTGAATATATCCCCCCGTATAGGTAACAGCAAAAGACAACTTCGTTTTCACGACGGTGGTCTTTTTGAAACAACCGATAATGATGCCGTTGACCAGATAGCATCCGCCTTCAAAACCCACCATTTTCAGAGAGCTATTCATTATCTGGAATCCCGCGCTCGCAACGTGGCCCTCTCAGCGGTAACGGTTATCGTTCTGGTGGGATTGTTTATGGTGTACGCCGTACCAATGGGCGCCAGACATATCGCCATGTCGTTGCCACCATCCATGGCAGTTTCAGTTGGTGAAGGCTCTCTGAAGCTACTGGACCAAATGGTATTTGAGCCCAGTCGTCTGTCACACCAGCGCCAGAATGAGTTGCGCGATAAGATGGCCAGTGTGTCGGCAAACGCGCAAAATGATCACGTCTTCACGCTGAAGTTTCGACACAGCCAGAAGGTGGGCGCCAATGCTTTTGCTCTGCCAAACGGAACCCTGATAGTAACTGACGATCTGGTAGAACTTGCCAGCAATGATCAACAAATAATGGCTGTTCTGATTCATGAGATGGGACATGTCGTCTATCGTCATGCTCTGCAACAAGTGCTGCAAAACTCCAGCCTGTCGATCATGTTGATACTGGTAACCGGAGATATCATCTCCGCCACCAATCTCGCAGCGGCTATTCCCGGCCTTCTTCTGAAAACCCATTACTCCCGTTCAATGGAGACAGAAGCAGACAACTATGCGCGGGATTACATGCTGAAGAACGGGCTGGCTCCCGTACATTTTACTGATATCATGCACCGACTTGCCCAATCTCATGAAGAGAACCTTGGTGAAGACGATGAATTTTCAGATATTTTATCCAGTCATCCGGCCATTGAAGACCGTATTGAGCAATTTTTGAAAAAAGATCCCTGATCCACCATCCGGTCTGAAACAGTTTGTGACATATCAGCGTACCGTTTGTGAAACTTATGCCATAGTTTGCTGGTAGTCTCCTTCCAATATGTCATCGTTCTGATAGCAGTTTCCGAGCTTCCACTCTCGGAAGCTTCGGAAATAATGCCCTACCCCATACCACCACTATCCCATTGAGCAGACAAGCAATGCACATACACCTGATCCCATGGAAGCCGACCTTGCTGGCTGCCGCACTAACAATCACATTCTTGGCAGGCCCCACCTTCGCCAGTGATGTGAGCAGAAAAGCGACCGCTGCCGCAGTAACCAGTGCTGTCGTAAAAGAGACGCTCGCGCAAAAATCCCTGACCGCACTTGGCACACTCAAAGCCAACCAGTCTGTCAATATTGCAGCGCGTATCTCCGGACAAATCACCGGACTGACCATTGGTGATGGGCTGACTGTGCAAAAGGGTGAAACACTGGTTCAACTTGATGACAGGGAACAGCAGACCAAGGTGGCTGAGGCACGGGTGGCATTGGCTGATGCCAAACGACAGCTCACGTCCATGCAAACCCTTTTCACCCGCAAGGCTATCTCCAAAGATGAACTGGATGCCCAGAAGGCTCAGGTCGACAGACTACAAGCTACACTGGATAGCCAATTGGTTACCCTTAGCTACCACACCCTGACGGCACCATTCAGCGGCATACTCGGTTTCAGTGATATCAGTACTGGCGCATTGATTAGCGGTAACGATGTGATCACCACTCTGGATGATCTCAGCGTCATGAAACTCTACTTTGAACTGCCAGAAAATGTGCTGCGGGATATTCGTCCAGGTTCAGAAATTGTTGCCACAACTGACGCCTGGCCCGGTGAACAATTCACCGGAACAGTCAGCGCTATCAATCCTCGCATCAACCCAAACAACCTGAGTTTTACCGCTCTCGCCCTTATCGATAATAACGGGCACAAACTACGCCCCAGTATGATGGTGCGTACCAGCATCAGACTGGCACCGGAAAAAAAACTCTCCATTCCCGCCCGCAGCGTACTGTTTGATGGTAACGAACAGTATGTTTACGTTATTGACGATGAAAACAAAACCCACAAACGTTTTATCAGCACCGGCCTGTCCAGCGAAAACAGCATTACTGTTCTCAATGGACTAAACGCCGGTGAACGTATAGTTGATCAGGGCGTGATTAAGGTTCGGGAAGGTGCATCTGTCCGTCTTACCCAGACCCGATTTTCCTCCAAAATCGAATTACAAAACCGGACAAAGCCATCAACCCCTGAGAAAGCACGCTCATGATTCTCTCGGAGCTGGCGGTCAAGCGCCCGGTTTTCGCCACGGTGATCAGTCTGCTACTGATCACCTTTGGTATTGTCGCCTTTCAGTTTCTGCCGATACGGGAACTGCCCGATGTCACTGAGGCGGCCGTTAATATTCGTACCACCTATTCCGGCGCCTCCTCAGATATCGTCGAATCCAAAATTACCGATGTGATTGAGGGTGGTCTGGGTGGCATTAATGGCATCCAGTCTATTGAGAGCAGTAGCACTAACGGCTCCTCCAGTATTACTGTGACCTTCTCGCCCGGTACTGATATAGAAATTGGTGCCAACGATGTGCGTGAGGCTGTTGCCCGTGTTACACGACGACTGCCCGATGAAGCCGATGCGCCTATTGTTTTTAAAAACAGTGGTCGCGGTGATGCCATTCTGCGCATCTCTTTGCAGAGTGAAGCGATGTCGCTGATTCAGCTGACCGACTACGCCAAACGGGTACTACAAGATCGCCTGTCACTGGTTGAGGGGGTCAGTTCCGTGGATGTTAGTGGTGCCCGTGAATATGTAATGCGGGTCGAACTGGATACCCAGGCCATGGCCATGCGTGGCATTACGGCACTGGATGTGGAATCGGCTTTACGCCGTGAAAACGTAGAGATGCCCGGCGGTAAAATTGACGGCTCCCAGCGCTCTGTCCCTGTGCGGGTTATGCGGGATTACGATACGGCTGAAAGTTTCCAGCAACTGGTGATCCGCCAGGATGGTCACTCGACCGTCTATCTGCGGGATATTGCCAAAGTCTATACGGGTGCAAAGGTTCAGGATAGCCTGTCAAAGACCAACGGTCGCAATGCTATCTCTCTGTCTATTGTTCCCATCTCTAACGCCAACCCTCTTGATGTGGTGCGGGATGTAAAGACTGAAATTGTCGCTTTCACCCCCTTTCTGCCAGAAGGAACAACCCTGACCACCACATTCGATGCCTCGGTGTTTATCGAAGGGGCCATTAACGAGGTGGAAAACACCCTGTTTGTTTCCATTGGTCTGGTCGTACTGGTTCTCTACATCTTTCTGGGCAACATGCGCGCGACGCTTATTCCCGCAATCACTGTTCCCGTGTCGCTTATATCGGCCTTTATCGTGATCTATGCCATGGGCTACTCGATCAATCTGCTCACCCTGCTGGCACTGGTGCTGGCAATTGGTCTGGTTGTAGACGACGCTATCGTAGTATTGGAGAACATCTATCGCCATCTTGAGATGGGTAAAACACCACTGGTGGCCGCCTGGCAGGGCTCCCGTGAAGTGGGTTTTGCGGTTGTGGCAACAACCGTCGTACTGGTGATGACCTTTGTCCCTATCGTCTTTATGGAGGGTACGATTGGCAAACTGTTCTCCGAGTATGCCATTACCCTTGCCGGGGCTGTGGTTTTTTCCAGCATTCTCGCCCTGACCCTGTCGCCGATGATGGCCTCCAAACTTCTAAAGATGAATGTTAAACCATCCCGCTTTAATCGTTGGACAGAGCATAACCTTCGCCGCATCGAGTCAGGCTACCGTTCGTTACTCACCAGCTTTGTCAAAAAACGCTGGCTGAGCGTAGCTTTACTGGCTGCATCGCTTGGTGCAACAGCCTTGCTCTATCCGATGATTCCCCAAACATTTACCCCAGCAGAAGACCGTGGTGTTCTATTTATTATGGTGAGCGGTCCGGAAGGTGCCAGTTATGACACCATGGCCGAGAGCATGACCGAAATCGAAAAGATTCTTTTGCCCCGTGTCGGCCAGGGGGTCATTGACTCTCTGTTCCTGATGACACCGGGATGGGGATCGCGAGGAAACAACTCCGGGGTCATGATTCTTAACCTGGAATACTGGAATGATCGTGAGACAAGTGTCGCAGAACTGGCCGCCCAGCTGCGCGGAGAGCTCTCCGCCATTCCCAACGTGCGTGCATTCCCGATGATGTTTTCCAGCATCGGCGGTCGCTCGGAAGAGCCGGTTCAATTTGTCCTGAGTGGCAGTTCGTTTGAACAGTTGAACGTCTGGTCTGAACAGTTGAAAGCCATAGCCGAAGCCAATCCGGGCCTGACCGATGTCTCTCTGGACTTTAATCAGAACCAGCCCCAGATGGAGATCTCCATCAACAAGGAGCGTGCCCAGTTGCTGGGCGTCTCTACCGAGGCCATCGGCTCAACCCTGGAGATTATGCTCGGCGGTGTCACAGCTACCACCTTTATCGAACGTGGTGAAGAGTATGATCTGTTCCTGAAAGCACCGGACGATGTCATTGTTTCGGCACAGGATCTCGCCAAACTCTACGTCCGTTCCCACACTACCGGCGAGCTGATTCGTCTTGATAATCTGGTCACCACTCGAGAAGTCGGCAAGGCAGCACAGCTGCGTCATTATAACCGTAACCGCGCCATCACTCTGACAGCAAGTCTGACTGATGGTTATCAGTTAGGTGAAGCGCTCGACTTTCTGGACCAGGCGGTGGTCGACAATCTGCCGCCCGAAGTGTCTGTTAACTACAAGGGCGAGTCTTACAACTATCGTTACAATCAAAGCTCTATCATGATGGTTTTTGTACTGGCAATGATTGTTGTTTATCTAGTGCTGGCCGCCCAGTTCGAGAGCTTCGTGCATCCGTTTGTAGTCATGCTGACAGTGCCGCTTGGTCTGTCCGGGGCATTGGCTGGCTTGTTGATTACCGGGGAGACCCTGAACATCTACAGCCAACTGGCAATGATTATGATGATTGGCCTTGCCACCAAGAACGGTATTCTGATTGTCGAGTTTATCAACCAGCTGCGGGATAACGGCAGAGAGTTATATCAGGCAATCATTGAAGCCTCAGTGCTGCGACTGCGCCCAATCCTGATGACAGCATTAACCACTGTCGTTAGTGCAATACCACTGATTCTGGCAACTGGCCCCGGTTCCGAATCCCGTGTCGCTATCGGTGTGGTGATCTTCTTCGGCGTGTTGATCTCTAGCATCCTGACCATTCTGATTATTCCGGCTATGTATGGTCTGTTGGCTAAAAACACAACTTCGCCAGACTTTATCAGCCATAAGCTCGAAGCCGAGCTGGCAGGAAAATAGTTCATAGGTAACAGCCTGTCAGTATGCTGATAATCATACTGACAGGCCTGAAGAATTGAAGCACCACTTGCTGCTTACCTGATCACATTAATCAAAGATAATTTGATCGAAAGTAATATTCCCGAATCGTTTTTGTATGTCTTTCATTGTTACTCCAGAGTGAGACGCTATTTTCTCTAGACCCCTTTTAAATTCATCAATATTTTCTTTATAAACATCACGCAAATACTCCTTAATGTCCATACCACGAACATAAACTCCATCCCATTGCTTATTCCAGTGAGGACGAATATTAAGAAGTTTTCCCGATGAATCTGTTAGCTCTGCTAATTCATCTATAAATTTCTGCATACACTGAGTCCAATCTTCTAAACTGACGGACTGTTGTAAAGTAAGTATCTCAATGGAGCAAGTTGCAAAATTTCCTTTATACGGCGCCATGGTAATATCAGAACCACCACAAATTCTCATCTCAACGCTAGTCTGGATAGGCTGTTTATCACCCGTGTAACTATAGAAAACATTGATTGCCTTCCACCAGGATTGAAACACAACATCCCATTCAATTTTTTCATCACTGACAGGAATAGGTACTTCAACTTCCATATCATATACAGGTAGATTATGTATACCTCTCTGGAAGTGAATCGCTTCACTTACAGGTGTAACAATGGGTTTTTCTGATGAAAATGCTTGTTTGAATGCTAAATCACCAAAAAATTGAGCAAGTTGTTTTTGAGTTAAAAACCTCTGCAAAACGGGAATTATTAAATATGCTGTATATTCAGAAACTTCTTCTAACACAACCTTTGACTTTGTAGGGTACAACTCACTTTGATTAATATTTCCATCATTTTGCCATATATTGGTCCATGTGTAATTTTGATAGGGAAAGAAAAACCATTCACAGTAATATTTATCTTTGACGTTTGCAATAAATTCTGACTTCGCACTTTCAATATCTCTTTCAGTAATGCCAGACATATCCACTTGTGGTGGTATATCAGTCAGCTTTCTGGGAGGTACCGATAATGCGAGACGTTCCGTTTTTTTAGGCTGAAATCTGGCAAAAGTCATTTCATCCAGTTGAATGTATATATTCGTAACAATACCTATCAACCCAAAATGGCCTGCTATTATTTTCAACAACCTAGCATCCGGTATCTTAACACCTGCGTCTGGCGTTGCATTTGCCATAGAAAAAACATCTGGATCATAGATTATCGCCAAATCCCCTCTTGCATCAACATACTCGATCCCTATAACTAAATCAGTTAAACTTTTATGGAATATGCCTGAACCATGGCACATGTTGCTTAATACACCACCCATAGAGTTCTCTACAAGAATAACGTTATAGGGAATATTCCAGGCCATCACGGAAGGGTCTTCTTTTTTTTGTTCCCATAATTCTTTTGACCATATTCTTAAATGATCGTTTGATGTAGCACTGCCTACTTTACATATATGATGCTTGGTGTTTTTTAATAAATACTCATGCCCAACAAGATTTATACCTTGAAATTCATTTTCCTCATCCATGGAAAAAGAGATGGAGGGTTTGCCTAAAGCCGCATGCACAGACTGCAAAGAAATGAGTACCTCGTCATCATCAGAAAATACAGAAGACCATGAATGACGAAAGTTAGAAACACGAACACGTTTTCCTGTTTGACTTGCACTTTTAACAATGGCCATTGCATCTGATATTTTTTTGGGGAAGTGCGTTTGACTTGGCGTATTGACAACAGTCTCTGCCCAATTTTTAAATTCTTTTTTTGTTGCTGACTGCTTTAATAAATGACCATTTAAAACTTGTTTTTTTAATTCATTATGTGCATTTATTTCAATATCACTAGGTATATATATAAGCAACAAATCCGCGATAAAATAAACCCCATATTCTTGATTTTCATTGCAAACATCCTTAATTAGATCAGGACATTGAGTTATTGTTTTTATTAAACCTCTCTCAAAAATACTTCTGGCAAGTGCTTCAAGTGCCTCTCCCGTAAGTTTTTCCTCATTAGCGATAACCCATCGCATTGGTAACAAACCTGCTGCTGCCACTGCGACAAATCCAGATGCTTTTAAGAAATCACGCCTGTCAGTTACTGTCTTCATGTGTAAATACCAAGCCAACCGTATCCAGACAAGTGCATAAGCATAGTCGTACTTTAGCGTCAGTTCTAATCTTGGCTCACAGCAGCAGGGTCGCGGCAACGGGCTGAACATGACGGGCCAATTGTCCCGATCGATACGAACCACGGACGACCGAAGCTCTTTTCCTCATTGCAGTACCCATGTCTAAGGGCCAAAAAGCCCAATCAGAAGGGATGAGGCCTTAAGTCAGAACCATTAGGGTAAAACATACGCCGTCTCTCAGGGTGAGGAGAGCTATACCCTTAGAGTCAATGATCCCAGGGGAGGATTCCAGACTTTATGATTGCCGCCTGCTGCTATAAGGGAGAAACATGCATAAATGATAAAATTATCAAAGTTGTCGATCAGGACTTTTCATCTATTTTAAATAAGAAAGAAAAAGACTGCATTCGGAACAAAAAATTCAAAGAGATTACCGATAATTTCCGATTCAGATCACGCCCCCATAGCTTCAGGGAGGCGTTCACGGTATCGCGCTATCTTCCCATTGATAAACCGTTCAGTATTAGCGGGCCTCTGAGAGCGTTTAGCGGGGCTTATCATTCAATTAGCTCCTGCTCAAGCTGTTCAGTTCATCCTGCGCTTTTGGGTGGGCCATCTTATTAACTCTCTCCTTCATGGCCAAAGTTCTGATTACCGGTGCCTGCGGCACCGCCTGCGACCAAAGTCTTAGAGACCAATGTCTTAGAGACCAATGTCTAACGGAATAACAGGAACATTTCTCCTATCTTTAATCCAATAAGTAACCCATTGTATCGTGAGCACTATGAATACATTAAGCTATAATTGTCAGAACAATCGTGATCAAATATCTCTTGAGCCTAAGCACGATGAGTGCAAGACCATTAATCCCATTGAAAGTACCCCCGTTGTTGTTCTTGGGCACTGGAACAAAAAAGAGGTAGTTACAGATGCAGTGATCCCCTATAGGCAGGACTGCTATAATGGCATGGTCAGCGCTACTCACGATGAAAGCAAGGAGATGTCGTCGGAAAAATTATGTTATACTAATAAAACACATAAGCAGAATCTTAAAAATAAAAAGTCACTAGCAGCGTATAAAATAAAAAAAGCGAATATTCGCCTGACGAGTGTTACGGCGAAAACTAAAACGGTGAAAAAGTTTACAAAACCTATCATCCGGTTAATAAATGCAATCACTCATTGCAAGAAGGATAAACAAAACAAACTGAGTACTTATTTTTTAAGTGTGTTAGAACGTCCTGTCAAAAAGGTGGAGAAAGAACTGGCCTGCCTAAAAGACGAGTACCGCAAGCGTGCAGAAGAAGAAGCTAAATATGTATCATATAATAAATGTAGAAACCATGATCCCATGCAAGAATTACTAACTACTAAAAAAAAGGCACCGACCCCGTTTAAACCAAAACCAGATAGAAACCGAGGATTTTCATTTCAGTTCAAATCAGGTGAATCCAGCGGTTCAGCCTCAGAGAAATCCTCGGTTTCAAACTGGACGGAGTATAGTTCTTTTTTGAGTTTCTCGAAACTCATAAACACTCGGACAATGGTAATCAAATATTTTCTTCCCTTTAGTTCGATAACAGCAGGCATACTAAAGTAAGAGGCCAGGGCTGGATTAAGTAACTGCTAAAAATCCGTAGGCAAAACCGGCTATTTTTCATACGATCGCTTTGATATTACTGGTCTGTAGCCAATCGATCTTCAAATTTTGCCTACACTTTTTGCTTGAATTGAACCCGCCCCCTCTCTCCATTGAACCCGCCCCCTCTCTCCATTGAATAAGCCTAAAGGCTTATACATACCGAGAACATTAAGCATTCCGTGCATCTGAAAGCCTTAGTTTGAAGTGTTCATCCCGTTTAACCCAATAGCACTGACTTAAGCCGAAATTATTTACTGCGCAAAGCATAGCGGCTGAACATGACGTGACCAATTGTCCCGATCGATACGAACCACGGACGGGGAGGATTCCAGATTTTTCGAAATGGCAAAAACAGCCATCAGCCACAACACTACGAAACCTTTTACAGATTCGCACTAGAAAATCTGAAAACTTAAGCCGTAAAGGTATGCAATTCTCCGCTATGGCAGGATAGCTTTCATCAGAGCGCTATCCCAGGCATCACATATAAGCCCAAAGAATTATATCTCTCGTCAGTATCTTCTCCTAAACTACCAATAAACACTGTAACAGGGATACCTTATGAACAACGTAAACAATCAGCCTGTTCCATTACAAAATATCCATATATTAAGCGAAGATAACCTTTCAAAAGGAAAAATCAAGGTTGGCATTAACGGTCGGGGACGCACAGTTTTAAGCGTAGAACCACAGTGGTCACTTGTCCGCTGGCTTAAAAACACCTTTGGTAACAGGGACGCATTCAAAGACCTCCATAACCAATTTTGTATGGCTGCTGCCTGTTACAATGAACAAGAAGACACAACGAATCGAGTTATCAATATTGTTAAGCGGGATGTTTTGCCTGTTTTTAGTAAAAAAAAGAACGCCATTAATGAAAACACCATAGCAACAACAATTAAGGATTTTGTACCAACATTCAATTTACTCATAAACGACTCACAAAAAGCTTATGACCATGCTGAACTTCAGGCTAGCTATTTAAATGCGCTGTTCGAGTCAAAAACCATCCAAATTGATAATACTGATAACTTCCTCACGTCGCTGATGACTCTTAAACTAATTGACCCTGAAAAGGCAAAGATGTTTGAAAACATTGAGAAAAAACTGGAGGACACTTTTAAAAATTCCAAAAAACAAGATCTATACAACAAAAAATGCCATGCTATCCGCTCTAAGGCTATTTCATTCTTAAAGAAAACCAACCTCGATAAATATAATAAGCTTTTAGATAATACAGGCGAGCATTCAGAGTCATATCACGGCAATGGTGATGAAAAGAATGCAGAAAACTCTAACAGTAACACTAGTAATCCCAACCTGTCTATTAGAGAACATTTTGAGTACATTAAGAAAAAAATATCTGCCATGAAAGAAGCCTCTGAAAACATAACCGAACCTTTTTCTAAAGAAGATATTGAATTTATAATAGATCACTTCAAAAAAGAGAGATCAGAAAGCCCAAGCCATCCATTTAATATAATAAAAATACGACTATCAGAAATAATTAACAATGTAAAAAATAATAATTCCTAAAACAAGTTAAATAAAAAAATCAACGATCTGAACACTAAAAAACGTAACTGCTCATATTTTACTGGCAAAACGGCGTTTCCAATATTTTCATCAGCGGTTTTACTGGGCTGTAGAGGAGGTAATATCACATTTGCCAGATAAATATGAGCACTTACTAAAAAACCCTATGAGCCTTTGTTAGATATTAAAGATAAAAAAGAATTTGAAAAACATGAAGAAATTAAGAAAAAATACGAATCAGCCTTAAATGAGGTTATCGACGAAGAAACTCGAAAAAATTCTCACGTAGCACCTGAGATACTAAATTACATTAATCAACAAACAACATCGAAATGGGATATAGGTGAGTGGGACATAGAAGCATTCGACGATATTGAACATAAAAATTTTCTTCAGGTATATAAAAGTCTAAAGAGATAATCATGCAAGTCGGACTATCACCTGCCAGTCAGCATCTCCCAAAAAAGGATTGACAGGCTTTCAAGCCGTAAAAGTATGCAACTGCTGAATGGCTTTCGCCAGAGAGCCATTGAGCGCTTCGGGCATTACCCGGGCGGCTTCATCAATCGCTTCACGGATTTTGCGATTATCTTCGATAGAAGGCTTGCTCAACACATAGTTGACAACCGCTTTGGCATCCCCAGGATGGCCAATACCGATACGCAGACGGTGGAAGTTCTTGTTATTACCAAGGCTGCTGATGGTATCCCGCAGGCCATTATGACCGCCGTGACCACCACCCTGCTTCAGGCGGGCAGTTCCCACCGGAATATCCAGCTCATCGTGGGCAACAAGAATCTGTTCAGGAGAGATGCGGTAGAAATTGGCAAGGGCTGCCACCGCAAGACCACTCTTGTTCATAAAAGTGGTCGGATGTAGAAGGCGGACATCCCTGCCGTGCAGGGATATCCGCGCTGTCAGCCCGTGAAATTTCTTTTCGGGCTGAAGAGTGACACCGCTTGCGCGGGCCAGCTCTTCGATAAACCAAGCGCCGGCATTGTGACGGGTATCCTCATACTCGCGCCCGGGGTTACCCAAGCCTACGATTAACTCTATGGAAGCATTTGCCGCCTTGGTCATGAGTATCCGTCTCCAATACCTGAATCAGTTTATTATTCTTCGCCAGCTTCTTCTTCAGTTTCTTCAGCAGCGCCGCGTGGAGCGTTGATGCTGACGACTGGCAGGTCGTGCTCTTCGCCCAGCGCCAGCTGAGTCAGAGTTACACCAGCAGGTACAGCCAGGTTGGACAGGTGCAGGGAAGCACCCAGTTCAACAGCGGCCATATCGACTTCGATGAACTCAGGCAGGTCTGCTGGCAAGCAGCGAACTTCTACTTCCTGCAGGTTGTGAGCGATAGCACCGCCAGCTTTCACGCCAACTGCAGTCTCTTCGTTCAGGAAGTGCAGAGGAACACTGGTGGTGATTTCCTGATTTGCGCTTACACGCAGGAAGTCCATGTGCATGGCATCGCCACGGGCAGGGTGACGCTGTACGTCTTTCAGGATAGCCTGTTCCTTCTTGCCATCAACTACCAGAGTTACGATGGAAGAGTAGAAAGCTTCAGCTTCCAGAGACTTACGAATAGAACGGCCTTCAACGGTGATCTGCAAAGGAGCAGTTTCGCCACCGTAGATGATGCCAGGAACCAGGTCAGCGTGGCGCAGGCGGCGGCTCGCACCTTTCCCTACGTCCTTACGCTCTACTGCATTCAGAGTAAATTCGGACATGATAGTCTCCAATAAAATAATGATGAACTGATCCGCGACCAGATCGGTTCGGAAAGCAAGCCGCCTATAGTAATGGCAGAGCGACCATTTGCCAAATATTTAAAAGGCTGGCTGGCTATTTTATGGGCTATTTTATGAGCTGGGCAGGATGTATTGGGTGCAGCCCGCAAATATGCCGGGTAACACAAAGGAAAGTAGCCACTATACGGCAACAAACAAAAGAACAAAAAGCCCGCTAAAAGCGGGCTTTTTGAGAACGCAAAATCAGCGTGAGCTATTAGCGAAACATGGCACTAATGGACTCAGCATTACTGATACGGCGCACAGACTCTGCAATCAATGGCGACATATCCAGAGCACGAATCTTGTCGATCGCCTTGGCCGCCGGATTCAAGGGGATGGTATTGGTGATAACCAGTTCATCCAGCTCAGAGTTGATGAGGTTTTCCAGCGCACGACCAGACAGCACCGGATGGCTCGCATAGGCCACAACCTTGATAGCACCCTTGGCTTTCAGAGCCTTGGCTGCCATGCACAGGGTGCCGGCGGTATCGACCATATCGTCAACCAGAATACAGGTTCGACCTTTAACATCACCGATGATGTTCATAACTTCCGCACGGTTCGCTTCCGGACGACGCTTGTCGATAATCGCCAGATCGGTATTCAGGTGCTTGCCAAAGGCTCGCGCCCGCACAACACCACCGTGATCCGGGGAGACAACCATAACGTTTTCGAAACCTCGACGTTCAATATCGTCCATCAGCACCGGAGAGCCGTAGATGTTATCCACGGGAATATCGAAGAAACCCTGAATCTGGTCTGCGTGCAGGTCAACGGTCAGCACACGATCCACACCAACACTGGCGATCATGTCGGCAACGACTTTGGCACTGATAGGTACACGGCTGGAACGGGGACGACGATCCTGACGGGCATAACCAAAATAAGGCATAACCGCAGTTACACGCTCGGCAGATGAACGACGCATAGCGTCTGCCATCACCAGCAGTTCCATCAGGTTATCATTGGTGGGTGCACAGGTGGACTGAATAATAAAAACGTCTTTACCGCGCACGTTTTCCTGAATTTCAACAGCAATTTCACCATCGCTGAATCGGCCAACAGAAGCCTTGCCCAGGGGAATATGCAGATGGTCAACAACTTTTTGAACAAGCTCCGGATTGGAGTTCCCGGCGAACACCATCATTTTAGACACGGCAGATACCTTGGATCATTGCATGGGTGAATTTGGCCAAAGCTTCCGGGAATTTAAAAACGCGACACGTGCGAGATGGCTGGGGTGGCAGGATTCGAACCTGCGCATGACGGGATCAAAACCCGTTGCCTTACCGCTTGGCGACACCCCATCTATTGTGCTGCCTATCATCACTACAAATGCAGCGAATCGCCTTGTTATTATTCAACGCATCCGGATGGCTGAGAATAACCAACAACCGGGAACCCTGCAACCTGCAGATTACCTGCACATGCCAGCACAAATTGGCTGGCACCGTGTCTGGATGTTGGCTCTTGCCAGATCCGGAAGAGTCCGTCTCCCGAAGGCGGCGTTACTCTACTGTCGATAGGCTCAACTGTCAACTCGACTATCCGATCAGGATGAATCCCGATCGGATAGTGTCCACTTCCGGATGAAAAAAATAACAAGGGTGTCGTCACGCTCTGCCCGAATTTTTTCTGGTAAAGCGATACCTTGGGTCATGCGGTAACGGCTATAACTGACCTTCCAGCCATTTTGATAGAGTTCAGCGAGCAACCCCTGTTCGTTCAGCATGTAGGTATATCTGGTCTCCATGGAAGGTATGCCCCGTATCCAGGAATCCAGCGACTGAAAGGGCAGTAACCAGCCCGTTTGTTCGTAGAGCAATTGCTCCACAGAAGAGGAGGTGGCGGGCTGCTGGCCCGGAATATTCAGGGTCACGTGCTGATTGCGTTCGTGTTGACCCTGACCTTCCAGATGGGCAAGAGTCTGCCCTATGGGGCCAGACATATAGATAGAGAAATCGGTCGGGCTGCGTTCCCAAAGAATACCGACACTGCCAGATTGTTCCGGGCTTTTCACACTCGCCCGTCCGCTGACTTCCCATCTATTAATGGCACTGGCGCTGATCTGATGAGTCAGCCACCCCTGTTCTCGCTGCTCTGCTGTGGTGGACGTTACTTTCTGACGAGTGGCACAACCACCCAGCAGCACAGCCACAGCTATCACAGAACAACCAAAACAGCGCATGGGATAATTAAACGACACCAACCCACTCCTGAAAAGACTCTTTCTCGAGGTTATTACTACCGAGGTTATTACCCCCGATGTTATTACCAAGTAACCCGTAAACGTTCAACAGTGGATCGCAAAACTTCACTATCAGGTTGACGCTCCAGCGCCTCACTCCATATTTTCACGGCTTCTTTCTTGAGTCCGAGAGCCCAAAGAACTTCACCGAGATGGGCCGCCACCTCTGCATCTTCAAACCGTTTATAGGCTTGACGAAGATAGACTAGTGCCAAATTATGATTGCCCAGCCGATACTCAATCCAACCCATACTGTCCATGATGGAGGCATCATCAGGCTGAATTTTGTAAGCCTTGATGATTAGTTCCTTCGCTTCCGCAAGACGTAGGCCACGATCCGCCAGAGTGTACCCCAGCGCATTCAAGGCTGCCGCATGGTCCGGCTCTTTTTGCAAAATTTTGCGCACATCATTTTCCAGCCCTCTCAGATCATCAAACCGTTCGGCCAGCATGGCTCTGGCATAGAGTAGTTCGATGTTATCCGGATACTTGATCAGGGCGCGATTAAAAATTCCGTTCGCCTTGTCGTAACTGCGTTGCTCCTCCATCACCTCCCCCTCAATAAGATAGAGTTCGGGGGCATAATCCGGATAACTTTTCCGTGCCTTTTCGAGATCATCCGCCATAAGATCCCAATACTCACGATCAGCGAGCATGCGGGTCAGTGCCACATAAGCCGGAAGAAACTGAGACCCAGGCTCGACCTTCAAAAAATATTTACGCCCCTCCTTCCAGTCATCCATCTGCTGTGCCAGACGACCAAGATAGAAGTTAGCGACATCGGCCTGCCCGGGAATTTCAGCTAATCGATAGAAGTAGAGACCGGCCTGACCTGGCATGCCATTTTCCATGGAGATCAAACCAACAGTGACTAGCAGTTCCGGATTCTGGGGCTGTTGGGCAACCAGAACTTCAAACTCGCGCTGGGCCCCGGTCAGGTCGCCGTCCTTTAACAGCAGACGACCGTAAAGCAGCCGAATTCTGAGGTCGTCAGGGTATTTATCAAGCCCTTCCCGCAGAACGGTTACCGCCTGCTCGGAGCGTTTCAGCTCAATAAGCAGCAGCCCCTTAAGACGGACAACCGTGGCATCGGACTCACCAGCAGCGATCATTAACTCGAGCTGTTTCAGGGCATTATCCAGATCACCCTGCTGGTGTATAAGGAGGGCAAGACCGATCTTCAGTGATCGGTCATCAGGCCAGTTTTTCAGCCAGGTACGATAGTTTGCTATCAGCTGATCCCGCGCATCTTCGGAAAGTTCGACAGCCTGGGTCGCGACGAAAAAGAAGGGTGCCTCACCGGTTTTGCGTTTCACATCAATCATGGCGGGCATTGCGGCGTCAATGTCGCCGGCCCAGACTTGCTCAACAGCATGGGCTTTTACCGCTTCAGAATTGTCCGGCTCAATGCTCAACCACAGTTCCGCCATCTCGGTCGCCACCTGACGCACTCTCAAAACGGAGGCGACATCATAAGCGCGTGCAACCAGTCCGGGATCTCGGGTTTTTCGTGCTTCTTGCAGATAATGACTCAGAGTAAGATCAAAGCGCTGGTTATAAGCAGCCATCTCCGCTACCAGCAAATTGTAGAGTGTATCCTGTTCAAAATCCGCGGGGGGTAGCTCGTGCTGCTGTTGCTGAGTCTCATGAACTGTGCTGCGCTCAGCAAACAGTGACTCTTGGATCGACCTGACAGGCTGAGCCAGGATCGTGCATCCCGAAACCAGTGCCAGGCCAGACAGGCCTGTCACCAACCAAAGAATAACTGCCCGGCATACCAGTGAAGACCGGGGGCGGATGGGGCTCATCAGATTGGCCATAAGAGTCGTGCTTTAGTTCTCGTATTTGTACGTAGGGGAGCCCACATAATGACACAACCTCTGCGAGAACACACAATACAGATTGCAACACAGATTGCAGACATCCACCATACATAGGACAATCAGCCTGTATTTAAGGCATTTTTCACAATAAACGTTGACACGGTTTATATTGTTGACAAAACACTACAACAAAACCTCAACAGTCCCTAAAGTCTGGAGTCTGGCATTCGTTCCAGAGACACAACGGTAAATTATGAGATTTCTCGCAGTCGGCATTAACCACCGGACGGCCCCGGTCAGCCTTAGAGAAATAGTTTCTTTCACGCCTGGGCAGTTAATTCCAGCCCTGCGGGACCTCAGGCAACAGCATGGCGTACAGGAGGCCGCGATCCTCTCCACCTGCAACCGAACCGAGGTCTATCTCCATGGTGATGCAGACCCTGCCGTGATTGTTGAATGGCTGGGACACTTTCACCACGCTGATTGCATTCCTCTGAGAGAGCACATCTACAGCCACACCCAGACGGAAGCGGTACGTCACTGTATGCGCGTGGCATCGGGTCTGGATTCTCTGGTGCTGGGAGAGCCCCAGATTTTGGGTCAGATGAAATCCACCTATGCTGTGGCTCAGGAAGCAGGAACCCTTCATGGTCCACTCAATCGCATGTTCCAGAGCGTGTTCACCACCGCCAAAGCCGTTCGCAGCCAGACCGCCATCGGCGAGAATCCCGTCTCCGTAGCTTTTGCGGCGGTGAGTCTGGCTAAACAGATATTTGCCAATCTTAGGGACAATACGGCTCTGCTGATTGGCGCTGGCGAAACCGTCGAGCTGGTGATCCAACACCTGAAAGAGCAGGGCGTTGAGCGCATTATTATTGCCAACCGAACCCTGGAACGCGCCCTCAATCTGGCGGACAAATACCACGGCGAAGCTATTCTGCTGGCCGATATGCCCGAATACCTGCACCACGCCGATATCGTGATCGCATCGACCGCCAGCCAACTGCCCATTCTTGGCAAGGGAGCCGTTGAACGGGCGCTGAAAAAACGCCGTCACAGCCCGATGTTTATGGTCGATATTGCTGTACCAAGGGATATCGAACCTGAGGTTGGCGACCTCGCCGATGTCTATCTCTACACCGTCGATGATCTGCGCGAAGTGATCGAAGATAACGTCCGCAGCCGTCAGCTGGCCGCTATTGAAGCAGAGGAGCTGATTATCGTCGGCGCCGATAACTTCCTTGCCCAGTTGCGCTCCCTTGATGCTGTCAATGTGGTGCGCAGTTATCGTGAACAGGCGGAACAGATACAGGCTCAGGAGCTGGAGAAGGCTTTACGCCAGCTGAAAAATGGTCGCCCGCCGGAACAGGTGCTGCAGCAGCTGGCACGCAATCTGACCAATAAACTGATTCACACACCCAGCGTACAACTGCGCAAGGCGGGTCAGGAGGGACAAACGGAAAAACTGAACTGGGCGCGGGAGCTGCTGACGCGATCGGCAAAAACACAGACATCGGAAACGCACGCTTCAGAAAAAGTCTGAATACCAAGGCAAACCGAACTTTTTATAATATCAGGTTCATCATTCCCAACCTGCGATGATGTCACTATTCTCTGATTCACATCACGGGACGGCTCGACTCTGTTGACCACCACCGTCAAGTGCAACTTCATCCTCTGCCGCCCCCCGGCACATAACGGAAAAACAAGAACGAAAATACACCAGAATCGATCAGGCATACCTATTACTCATCGTCAGGGGCACCAGGCCTTTCGGAAGACTCTGACATCCGCTGTCATCGAACAAACCACCCACCGGACCAGAAATAAGGGTATGATACATCCCCAGAATGTGATGAGTGACTCTGGCACCGTATGAAAGAATCCCTACTACTTCGGCTCGATAACCTGGCCGACCGTTTTGAAGAACTTGGCGCCCTGCTCAGCGATCCGGAAGTGATTAGCCATCAGGATAAATTCCGCAAGTTCTCCAAAGAGTACTCCGAACTGGAGCCTGTCACTCAGTGCTACCAGCAGTTCCGCCAGACCCAGAATGACCTCGAAGAGGCTCGCGCCATGCTCGACGATGGCGATGCTGACATGAGAGAGCTGGCGGAAGATGAGATCAAATCCACGACCGCACGTCTTGAAGAGCTGGAACAAGCGCTGCAAATTCTGCTGCTGCCCAGAGACCCGGACGATGCCAACAACGTCTTTCTGGAAATCCGCGCCGGAACCGGCGGCGATGAGGCCGCTATTTTTGCCGGTGATCTGTTCCGCATGTACTCCCGCTATGCCGAGACGCGCCGCTGGAAAATGGAAGTGATCAGCGCCAGCGAAGGTGAACACGGCGGCTACAAGGAGATTATCTCCCGGATCATCGGCGAAGATGTTTACGCCCGCCTCAAGTTTGAATCCGGCGCCCACCGGGTACAGCGGGTTCCGGCGACAGAATCCCAGGGTCGTATTCACACCTCCGCCTGCACCGTTGCGATCATGGCCGAGCCGGATGAACAGGAAGAGATCAATATCCGCAAGGAAGATCTGCGCATCGATACCTTCCGCTCTTCCGGCGCCGGCGGTCAGCACGTTAACACCACCGATTCCGCCATCCGCATCACCCACCTGCCGACCGGTTTAGTGGTGGAGTGTCAGGATGAGCGTTCCCAGCACAAGAACAAGGCCAGGGCGATGGCGCTGCTCAGTGCCCGCCTGAAAACCGCTCAGCAGGATGCTGCCGCCAAAGAGATCTCCGAAGTCCGTAGAAACCTGGTGGGCAGCGGTGATCGCTCCGAGCGAATCCGTACCTATAACTATCCTCAGGGACGAGTGACCGATCACCGCATCAACCTGACACTCTACAAACTTCTGGATATTGTCGAAGGCGACCTGAACCCGGTGCTCGAACCGCTGATGACCGAACATCAGGCTGACCAATTAGCAGCCCTGTCACAGAACTTCTGAACAACGACAAATGTCTGATAACAATCTATCCATAGAAAGCTTGTTGCGCCGCACCGAAGGGTTGGCCTCTGTATCGGCAACACCACGGCTGGATATTGAACTGCTGCTCTGTCATGTGCTTGGCAAGGGCCGCAGCTTCCTGTTCTCATGGCCGGAGTACACGCTGAACGAGTGCGAGTTTCAGCAGTTCTCAGAACTGCTGGACAAACGCAAGCATGGTAACCCTGTCGCTTATCTTATCGGTACACGGGCGTTCTGGAGTCTTGAACTACTGGTTGAACCGAGCACGTTGATTCCTCGCCCGGACACCGAAAGTCTGGTAGAGACGGCACTGGAACGATGTGACCACCGGCCAAGAATCGTTCTCGATCTTGGTACCGGAACCGGCGCTATTGCCCTGGCTCTGGCGAAAGAACGACCCGGCTGGCGTATCACCGGTTGTGATCGCATACCGGAGGCGATTGCTCTCGCCAAAAAGAACGCAATTCATAACGGTTTAAATCAGGTGTCGTTTATTGAGAGCAACTGGTTCAGTGCATTATCAGAACAGATGTTCGATCTCATCGTCAGCAACCCGCCCTATATCGTTGACAACGATCCCCATCTGCAAGAAGGCGACGTACGCTTTGAACCGGCCAGCGCCCTGACTTCCGGTCTCGACGGACTGGACGATATTCGTCGTATAAGCCGGGAGGCACCAGCCCACCTGAACGATGACGGCTGGTTGATGATGGAGCACGGTTATCATCAAGGTGCGGAGGTACGACAGATTCTGCTTGATAGTGGTTTTACCGAGGTCGACACGGTTCAGGATCTTGCCGGACATGATCGCGTTACCCTGGGTCAGCTAAAAGAGCTTCGTAGCCTATGATGAACGACGATCAGCTATTGCGTTACAGTCGCCAGATTATGCTGCCCCAGTTCGATATTGCCGGACAGGACAAGCTGCTGGCCGCAAACGTGCTGATTATCGGTGCCGGTGGACTGGGCTGCCCGGTCGCCATGTACCTTGGTGCTGCGGGAGTCGGTTCTCTGACGATTGTTGACGACGATCAGATTGATCTCAGTAATCTTCAGCGTCAGATCGCCCACACAACCCGTGATCTGGGCAAGGAGAAGGTGATCTCCCTGACCGAGACCATTCACTTAATCAATCCTGACATCCACATCAACGCCATAACGACGCGACTGGACGAAGAAGCCCTGGCAACCCAGGTTCAGCTGGCGGATGTGTTGGTTGACTGTACAGATAACTTTCCGTCCCGTTCACTGTTGAACACTCTGAGTGTCCGTTACGGTAAACCTCTTGTTTCCGGTGCAGCAATCGGTTTTAACGGTCAGGTTTCCGTATTTAATCTGACCGCTGATTCTCCCTGTTACGCTTGCCTTTACAGCGACATTGATGAACAACAGCTGTCGTGCAGTGAGTCCGGTGTCCTGGCACCGTTAACCGGCGTGATCGGTTCATTGCAGGCCACCGAAGTTATCAAAATCATCAGTGGCATTGGTCAGCCGTTGTCCGGTCGACTGCTGGCTTACGACGGCCTTACTATGGATATGCATACACTGAATCTGACCAAAGATCCGGAGTGCGACGTCTGCAATTAACTTGGCAGGTCGTGTTTTGTTGTCCTACGCTGCACTCAGTTTCCAGACTCAAAGCCGAGTGATGCAATGGCTGACGATTATCCCCGCAACCTGACAGGCTATGCCGGTAACCCTCCTGCGATCGTGTGGCCAGACAATAAACGACTGGCCATCAATATTGTGGTCAACTATGAGGAGGGTGCTGAGTCCTGCGTTCTGGATGGTGACGAGCAATCCGAAGTCTGGCTGACAGACCTGCCGGGCATTCTTCCCAAGCGTTCAAGGTACTATAACTGTGAATCCGTATTCAGCTATGGTGCCCGCGCTGGTGCCTGGCGACTATTAAAGATCATCGGCTCGTACAACTGCCCAGCCACCGTCTTTGCCTGTGGTCTGGCGCTGGAACGTAATCCTGAGCTGGCCGTAGCCTTCCACGAGGCGGGCTGGGAAATTATCGGGCACGGCTGGCGCTGGCTTGATTACAGCAATATCAGCGAAACCGATGAGCGCCAGCATATTCAACAGACACTGGATACTATTCACACCCTTACAAGTCAAAAGGCTACAGGCTGGTATTGCGGCCGTAAAAGTTCGTCTACGCGTCGTTTAATCATTGAGGCGGGGCTGCAGTGGGACTCTGACGACTACGACGATGATGTTCCTTACTACGTTCTTATAGATGACCATTATCATCTGGTGATTCCGTACACACTGGTCTGTAATGACTGTCGCTACGCCATGTCCCCAGGCTGGAACACACCTGAGGATGCCTGGCTCACCATGAAGGCCACCTTTGACCAGCTTTATCGAGAGAGTCAGCACAGCCCTGCCATCATGACGTTAGGACTTCACTCCCGCATTTCCGGCCTTCCCGGGCGTGCGAATGCGATCGTCCGCTTCCTTGAGTATGTATGCCGTCACGATCATGTCTGGTTTTGCCACCGGGGGGAAATTGCCCGACTGTGGCGAGAACAACATGCTCCACCGAGCTATGGCACATTCAGATAAAGAGAGATCGCCCCTTACCACAAACTGCTCGCTGAACATCTCATATAAAATAACTTTGACGTTTGTTAATGCGATCAAATTTTCACTAAAAATATTCTTCATTCTGTGCGAATCTGTTGATACATTTTCGGGCTACTTCGGCATGGTCAAAAAAAAACAAATCCATGCACACTTTTTCGTAACCCAACACAGTGTCCTATTATCAAAGGTTCTTGTTTAAATGATTAAATCTTTCCAAAGGTTTATGCACAACGACACATCTGTCGGAATTCTGCTCATTGGGGCAGCTGCTCTGGCTATGCTTTGCGCAAACACAGGTCTCTACAAGTACTACGACATGCTGCTGGAGGTTCCGGTTATCGTGGCTGTCGGCGCACTGGAGATCTCCAAACCCCTGCTGCTGTGGATCAACGATGGTCTGATGGCCCTGTTTTTCCTGCTGATTGGTCTGGAAGTTAAACGAGAGCTTATATCTGGCGAGCTCTCCTCACCCAGCCAAATCGTCCTTCCGGGGGTTGCCGCCATTGGTGGCATGGTGGTTCCGGCGCTATTCTATGTGGCCCTGAACTACAATAACGATATCGCCTTGCAGGGCTGGGCTATTCCTACGGCCACAGATATTGCCTTCTCCCTCGGGGTTCTGGCTTTGTTGGGTTCCCGGGTTCCACCCACCTTGAAGCTGTTCCTGATGGCACTGGCGATTATTGATGACCTTGGTGCCATCATTATCATTGCTCTGTTCTACACCTCTCAGCTATCGACAGTCTCCATCTTGCTGGCCTCAGCCTGTCTGGTCATACTGACCATCTTCAACCGTACCGGTGTTACACGACTCGGACCCTATATGTTGGTTGGTATGATTATGTGGGTCTGCGTACTCAAATCCGGTGTTCATGCGACACTGGCAGGTGTGGCACTGGCCTTCGCCATCCCGATGAAAGTTGTGGATGAAGACGGCAACTCGCCTCTGGAAGCTCTGGAGCACCGGCTACACAGATGGGTTAACTTCTTTATTCTGCCCTTGTTCGCTTTCACCAATGCCGGTGTTGCCCTGAGCGTGCAACAGATTACTGGCCTGATGGAACCCAGCCCACTGGGTGTGATTACCGGCCTGTTCCTGGGTAAGCAAATTGGTATCTTCCTGTTCAGCTTTGTACTGATCAAGATGGGTTACGCCAAACTGCCGACCGGTGCCAGCTGGATACAGCTTTACGGTGTGTCCGTGCTGTGTGGTATTGGTTTCACGATGAGTCTGTTCATCGGCTCTCTTGCCTTTGAAACGACAGGGGCTGAATATCTGATTGCCGATCGTGCCGGTATTCTTTTGGGCTCCTTTATGTCCGCGGTGCTAGGGTATGTTGTGCTGTTTGCCAGTGGCACCCTCAAGAAGACAGAGGAAGCCACCGCTTAAAACAACACCATAAAAACATAGCGCCATAAACATATGGCCATAAACATAACGCTATAAACGCAACGCCATAAACGTAAATAGTTTGAGGGCTGGTGACTCGGCCAGCCCTCTCTCCCGTGAACGCTCTCCTACAAAAACAATCTGATAACAGGATGGACGATAGCAATGAGCAGAGCTGTATTACTTGTCAATCTTGGCTCACCGGACTCTACAGCGGTACAGGATGTTCGCCGCTACCTGAACCAGTTCCTGATGGACCCCTGCGTTATCGACCTGCCCTGGCCGCTCCGGCGTATTCTTGTCAGCGCCTTTGTACTTCCGACCAGACCGGCAAAATCGGCCGAGGCTTATGCCAGCGTCTGGCGGCCTGAAGGCTCGCCTTTGAAAGTGATCAGTCAGCAACTGACCGATGAAGTAAACGACAGAACACCACTTCCTGTGGCGCTGGCCATGCGCTATGGCAATCCTTCTATGGAGCAGGAACTGCTTAAACTCTCTGCCCTTGAAGGCATTGAAGAGATTCTGCTGATGCCACTTTATCCCCATTACGCCATGTCGTCGGTCAAGACCTGCATTCTGGAGGCGGAACGGGTGATAACAGTGCACAACCTGCCGCAAAAACTGATTGTTCATCCGGTATTTTATAAAGATCCGGACTATATACGCTGTCTGGTCGACAGTGCTCAACCGCAGCTGAATGAACTCAAAAACGGCCAGTGGGATCACCTGCTGTTCAGCTACCACGGGGTACCTGAGCGCCACATTCGCAAGGATGATTCCACCGGACAACACTGTCTTAGTGAAAACTGCTGCAACCGCCCATCAAAGGCCCATGCCACCTGCTACCGGCATCAGGTCTTTGCCACCACTCGCGCCTTTGTACAAGAAGCGGAATTGCCTGATAACTGCTGGAGTCTGGCATTTCAGTCCCGGTTGGGGCGAGCCAAATGGCTGGAACCGGCCACAGATCAAACCATCAGAGAACTGGCACAGAAAGGAGTAAAAAGGTTGCTGGTCATCTGCCCGGCGTTTACGGTCGACTGTCTGGAAACACTGGAAGAGATCGGTATTCGTGCCAAAGAAGATTTTATTGCCCACGGCGGCGAAGAGCTAAGGCTGATCCCCTGTCTCAATGCGACACCTCAATGGGCAGAGACATTGGTTCGCTGGCTGGAAACCTGCCAACCAGCTTGAAATTTCTGCCCTCGATTACAATCCCCCGATGTAATCAATCAGCTTCCGATCCTCAAAAGCACGATTAATGGCCATGGTCAGTATCTCATTGACCATGACCAGACTATCCTCTTTCTCCGGAACGCTTTTCAGGGAACGACGCTCCCTGGCGCTGTAGATATTTTGATAGGTTCCCTCGTCGGTACGAACATTGACGCGAATGTTAGCAGTAAGATCAATATAGGACAGAAACTCACCGGCGGGAATGCTGTAGTTCAGGGTATCGATATAGACCTGAAACTGAGGCGCCTCACTGGAGTTGTCAGGCGTCATGCCAGCATCTTCCAAAGTTGCCTCAATCGCCTGTTTTACCCCTTCACCCAAAGTGTCCGAAATATCAATGTGACCTCCCACTGCGCCCGGATCGCCCAGCCATGATACGGCACGCTCATCATAGACAGTCACCACCACCGGCCCGCTCAGTTTTATGCTTGCAGCCAGCGGCGTAACGTCGGGCTTTATACCGGCCTGACCGAGACCAAGCGTACAGCCATTCATTAACAGGATTGCCCCAAGTGCCACCAACAAACCCTTTATTTTTGTCATAATCGCTTACGCTCTCGTTTTATTCCGCGCCCTGGTCTGGCCCGAATTGTCCCCTCTATGCTTCAGGGGTTCAATAGTTCACAGACATAAGCTGCAAAAGAGGACAGATCGGCCCTCCTTGCAGTAGAATGGACGGTTCAGAGCATTTTTTATTCCCTTTTTTTACTCCAGATTTTGGGCACAGACGGACATTTATGAACGAACGGCAGCGACAGGATTATCTGGAAGCGATGGGCATCCAACCCTGGTTCCCCCGCTTTACGCTGCCCGGTGCCAAGCCGTCAACCCTCTGTGACTGGGATTTTGACGACAGCCCGGTTCCAGCCCGGGAGATGCCTCAACGCTCGGCCACACCGCAACCCGCCAGCGTGCAGCCAACGCCCGTACACAACCCGGCCCCGGTCACTCAGCCTGGGGCAGTGGCCAGACCATCCGGCAGTACCCCGCAGGCATCCGCCGAAATACTGGATGTGCTTGGCTTCTCCCTGCCAGAGGCTGCAACAGAAGTCTCGGCTCCATGCGATGACGCGGAAGCCTCCGGGCAGATAAACCCGGTAGAGCCGTTCCGGCTGGCTGCTATCGATATTAGTCAGGACTGTCTCGCCATCACCGACCTGCCCTGGTCCGGGTTGAACCAGTTTACCGGCTACCATCAACGGCTGCTGACCAATATTATGCGGGCTCTGAACCTGCCCTGTGATCAGGAGTGGAAGCAGGGCCTTTTTTGCTGGCCCATGCTGGCTGATGGCGCCCCCGTCGATCGCAAGTATGCCCATGAAGCCGTGCATGCTTACCTGAATAATCAGTTTGGTCTGAAGCGACGCAAAACAGTCCTGATCTTTGGTCGAACCGCCGGCTCTTTCCTGTGGGATGCCCAACAGGACTTTGAAGAGTACCGGGGTGTACAGCAGCGTGAGGGTGTTCACTACGGTATCACCTTCAGCCTTGGTGAACTTATGAACGTTCCGGGCCTGAAAGCCGAAGCCTGGAAGTCTCTCAGAAATCTGGGCTCTCCCCCGACGGGTTCCGATCAACCTCAACCACTCATCCCCCATTGAGCGTTAATGATTCTTTTATCTGAAACCGAAAACTTTACCCTGCGTCCTATGAGCGCGGCAGACATTGAGACTGTGCATCAGCTGGAATCATCGACCAACTCCCACCCATGGACGATTGGCATCCTGCAGAACAGCCTGAAAACCGGCGACAACTGCTGGCTTTTGGAATCACAGGGAGCACTGGCAGGTTATGGTGTGACCATGGTGGCTGCCGGAGAAGGCACCATCCTGAACATTGCTATCGCACCCGGATTCCAAAAGCAGGGGCTGGGCCACAAGCTGCTGGAGTTTCTGGTGACTGATGCCCATAAACGGGGCGCAGAGATGATGTTTCTGGAAGTGCGGGTTTCCAATTACAGAGCCATAGACTTGTATCAGGAAAATGATTTTGCCGAAGTGGGTATTCGCAGAAATTATTATCCCAGCGCCAACGGCGGTGAAGATGCTATTGTGATGATGCGGGATTTGACTTTCGCCGAATTTTAGTAGACGCGACTGATCTGACCTACTACCCAAAAATAATTTTCCCAAGGTTGGTATGTTTACCTGCAAAAGCTTCAGCCTGTAGACTGTTGGCATCATCTATAGGCTGAAACATCAAGGTAAAGACAGACCACCCATGACAAGGATTCGCCGCTTTCTCACTCGCACCATCATGCTGTGTACACTGCTCCTGCCAGGATTGCTAATGGCTGCAGGACAGCCCTTTACCATTCTGCATACCAACGACTGGCAATCCCGTCTGCTCGGTTTTGGCCCCAATACGGAATACACACCAGAGACAATAAACGACGATGACACAATTGGTGGTGTTGCACGACTATCGGCGTATATAGACCAACTCCGTGACCAGAACAAAGAGCAACCGGTACTGTTACTTGATGGTGGTGATATCAGTCAGGGCACACTGTTTCACACGCTCTACCGGGAACAGGCCTTTGAACTGCGGCTGATGAAGATGCTGGGCTACGACGCTCTTACTCTTGGTAACCATGAGTTTGATTTCCGCACTGATGGTCTGTCCCGGATGCTGGCCTCGGCCAGTCGATATATGGATGAACTTCCCCCTATCATCACTTCCAATCTTGAGCTTGCCCCCGCACAGAAACACCTCGAAGAGCAGGGTGTTATTCAGCGCTGGAAGATTATTGAGAAGAACGGTATTCGCTTTGGTTTGTTCGGTCTGATCGGCAAAGGAGCAGACGAAGTCACCCCATCAGCCAAACCATCAACATTCAGCGACCAGATCAAAACTGCCCGCCGGATGGTGAAACTCCTCCGTGAAGAACAGAAGGCAGATGTCGTTATTCTTATGTCCCATAGTGGCGTAGTGAAAAACGACGATGGATCATGGGGTGGAGAAGAGGTTGAATATGCACGACAGGTTACAGGCATAGACGCTATTGTCGGTGGCCATAGCCACACAGCGCTATTTGAGCCCATTATGGTTAATGGTGTACCTATCGTTCAGGCAGGCTCCGAGATCCGTTATCTTGGCGAACTCTCCCTGACTCTGAATGAGAACCGTAAAGTCACCGTTAACAGTTACACCCTGCACGCCATTGATGACCAGACCGCTGGCAATAAGGCGGTTTCTGCCAAAATCGATAGGTTCAAGGATCTTGTCAGCAGGGAGGCACTGGCAGACTCCGGTTACAGCTTCGACCAAACATTGGTAAAAACCCCCGCCACCCTGAGCCGTGCTCTCGATGATCAGGCACTGGGCAATTTAGTGGCAGACGGCATTCGGCAAGCAACGGATAGCGATATCGCCATGACCAGCAATGGCGTACTGCGGGACGATATTATTATGGGTGGCAACGGCTACCAGGCCGTTGCCGATATCTTCCGTTTACAACCATTGGGGATGGGCATTGTCGATGATAAACCCGGCTACCCCCTGCTGAAAGTCTGGCTGACAGGTCGAGAGGTTCGAGATCTGCTCGAAGTTCTCTCCTTTGCCTGGACAGCTAAAAGTGAAGATTATTATCCCCGTTTTTCCGGAGTGCGCTTCACCTACAATACCCTGCGACCACCACTCGATCGCATCATCAACATTGAGCTTGGTTCATACGACACTGGTTTTGCACCATTAAATATAAACGACAATAGTAGATTATATAGTCTGGGAACCAGCAGCTACGTGGGCAGTTTTGCCTGGGTGATTGAGGAGTTGAGTTACGGGCTGATCACTATCGTTCCCAAGGATGAACAGGGCAATCCGCTTGCCGATTTAAGCAAAGCTCTGGTTGATCGCAATCCCGATATCGAAGGCGTTCAAGAGTACAAAAACTGGCAGGCACAACTGGACTTTTTTGCCAGACTGCCGGATACCGATGGTGATGGTATTGCTGATATCACCTTGAACAAACAGACGACCGCGCCAAGGATGATAGCGATTGCCAGTCTGAGCCCTGTTGCCATGTTACGCAACGCTACAGGGATCATATGGACAGTTACAGGCTTTCTATTCATTCTGCTGGCTATAATGCTGCGGGGTATTTACAGAATTTACCGTCGTATGTCATAAATAACCCACCAGCCTGTTCGCACTGCCAGAAGTAACATTTCTGGTAATACGCCTGGCAATGCGACCACGATCAACGATCCGGACGATTTGGTATTCAATGGAAGCTATCAAACAACTTCTCGAACAGAACCGTAAGTGGGCAGAGGATCGTGAACAACAGGATCCTGGCTGTTTTGCCCGCCAATCCAAATCCCAGTCGCCCAAGATTCTCTGGATCGGCTGCTGCGACAGCCGGATGCCCGCCGAACAACTGACCGGCACAGAGCCTGGTGATATGCTGGTCTACCGCAACATTGCCAATCTGGTGAATCTTAACGACCCAAGCTGTATGTCTGCTATTCAGTTTGCCGTGAATGTTCTGCAGATCGACCACATCATTATCACAGGTCATACCAACTGTGGCGGTATCTCTGCCGCCCTGAAAGGCAATACCACCGACGATCTCCACGAATGGCTGGAACCCCTGCAAGGACTTTGTGATCAGCACAAAGAGGAGCTAAACAGCTGCTGCAACCATGATCAGCGCGTCGATCAGCTCAGCGCCCTGAATATTAAACAACAGGTGTTGAACGTGGCAGAAACTGACGTTGTTCAGCAGGCGTGGAAACGGGGACAACAACTCTCTATCCATGGATTTATATATGATGTGGCCTCCGGAGAGCTGCGTTCCATGGGTATTCATATCAGCGGCACCGATTGATTCGGGAAAAATAACGTCCCATCTGTTAGAGTTCCCGTCGGCGGCCTCCCCTGAAGAGGCCGCCACTCTTTTAGTGCCTATTCTCCCCACGCTGTAATCCATAGCTATTCATTGAAGAGCCACCATGAAATACATTTCCATGTCCACGTACAAACATGCCTGGATCTTTCGCCATGCGGAAATGACCGTTCCCGCAGAGGACCTAGCAGAGATCAAGCCCATGACGGCCACCGCTGCCAATGATTTATGGCGCAACAATATCAGCAAACAGGGGGAGAACCCCGATGAGTTTGCTGACAATGACTGGCCGGTTACGCCTTCCAGCTGGGAGACCACGGGAGAGTGGCAGAACAGCTGGGAGAGTGATGCTCCAACGCTGCCGGAGCTACTGGCGGAGAGTCTGAACTGGACGCCGGAGACAACGGTCTACTACTGCATCGACAACGAAACTGTTTTTGAAACCCGCTGGGAGATCTTTCAAAAACACTGGAAGAACTTTCTGTTTTTCGACGACAAGACACTCTTGATTGGTCGTAAACGGAAACAGGCGATTCAGTTCCATCAAGACGGGACTTTTCAAATGGGGCTAAAAGGAACTGTTCCCTCGGCCAATGACTCTTCGGTCAATGGATAGTCTCGACTACCGCCTGATTGCTGCTCTGGATGCGGTCGTGACCAAACGCAGCTTCGAGCGAGCTGCCGAACAGCTCTGTATCACCCAATCCGCCGTTTCCCAGCGTATTCGTCAGCTGGAAAAGCTCTTGGGACAGCCACTACTGATACGGAGCCAGCCTCCCCAACCTACCAACACCGGCCAGCGACTGCTGGCGCTGTTTCGTCGGGTACAGCTGTTGGAAAAGGAGGTGTTACCCGAGTTGCAGCCGGAAAATCGTGGCCACTTTCTGCCCATCTCTCTGGCAGTCAATGCCGACTCCCTCGCCACCTGGCTGCTACCGGCGCTGACACCGGTGTTGCGGGAGCACAATATTGAACTCGACTTCCGCATTGCTGATGAGACCCGGACCTTGAACATGCTACGCCGGGGAGAGGTTCTCGGAGCCATAAGCACTGAGCCGGAGACGGTTAATGGCTGTATTGCTGATCAGCTGGGACGTATTGACTACGTTTGCGCCGCAACTCCGGAATTTATTGCCCGCTATTTTCCTGATGGTGTTAACCGTAACAATCTGATGCATGCGCCAGCTGTCGCCTTTGATCACTTTGATGACAGCCACCAGCGCTATCTGGAGAGGCACTTCACCTTGCCGCCAGGCGTAGTGCCTTGCCATATCGTGGGAACGTCCGAAGCTTTCGTGACGCTGGCAAAGCATGGCGTGACCTACGGGATGATTCCGGAGCTGATGATCCGGGATGAGTTGATCACCGGTGAGCTTATTGAGATTATTCCCGGCATTCGCCATAGCCGGGAGTTATTCTGGCACCGCTGGGCTCTCGAATCCGGAGTCATGAAGCAGGTGAGTGAAAGTCTGGTTTATCATGCCAGAAAACAGCTACGCCCCTGACTCCCTCAGTGAAGGATACCGAAAAGCGCATCACCCGCCTCAGCTCTGCCCATCATGGTTTTATAGGCGGGTACGTTTATATTTTGCTGTTGAACCTCCAGATTTCCAGCGCCGAATAGAAATGTCTGGACGGCTTCCTGATGATCTCTGGTAAGGGGAGCGTCTGGATCTGGCACATAGCCAAGCTGATCGACTTCTGCTGCCAGCTGACGAGTTCTGGCATCAGCTTCGCCGGTTCGATCCTTGCCACTTTTGCAATTCATGTGGGGAACGGCTCCGATCATAAAGGCCAGCAGCTGTACCCGCTCCACTAACTTGTAAGCATCCGCCCCCTCTGAGTGGTGCCGCCTCTCGGTATAAATGTTGCGGATCTGGCCGGCCAGCTGAAAGACTTTTTCTTTTTCTGTTTTTGGGCCGGACTCATTACGCCTTAACCAATCGCCAACCATGCCACCAATATCACTATCCGGATGCGTATTACCGAGTAAAACTTTAAGACCAGCGTCGTTTTCCTTATCGGCTTCCTTCCATGTCTGCCCTAAAGTGGACTGTAGAGGGTTAAGACCAAGACTATTTACGGGAATATTCAGCGTAGCCAGACGGATATTGACATTCACATTACTTGGCCACCCGGAATCATCGTACACTTCCAGCTTCTGTGATGGACTTTGACAGAGTTCTTGCAAAGCTTCACGCTGTAAAGTCTGGAATGAAAGCTCGTCATCGTGAATACCTGTTTTATGACGAACACTATCCGGCGAGAGCATTGAACTGCTCACCATATCAAACGTCAACGGCTCCCCATCGATGACTTTGTCTTGCTCTTCTCGAGTAAGCTGATTGTACTTTTCAACAAAAGCCGCCTGCAAAAGTTCCTTAGCCCGGTTTTTGGCAATAGTTTTGCTGTCGACTTCTTCATTGGCCTTTACGGGAGCCAGCGTACCGCTTCTCAGGCCAGAGTAGAGTTTACTACCACCTTCTCCTGTCAGGCTCGAGCTATAAAGATTGATCACATGTTCAGCCTCTGAAGAACCTGTCGAACAACGTCCTTTTCCCTCGTAACTGATAGTAAAAGGATCTCTTGGGCCTTTCTGTGTATCGCCGGATGATGTCATACGCATTTGTGCGGCAGGGGTCAAAGTTCCCTTGTAGATATGCGCTCCAGAGCTTGTGCGAACAGGGATCACTTTCTCGATAGTATTCCATTGCCGACTGTTACTGACTTCTGCCCCAGAGTGTTTCCAGGCTTGCTTTATATTTTTGGGTTTCAAACCCGCTGCCACCATGCGGCCTCGCAACTTTTTTGCATGGATTTTTATCGCCGCTTTCATATGGGGGGGGGCATTTGATGTCCCCTCGCGCAACTGTACTTTTTCAGCCTTCAGTTCTTTCTTCAGTGCTTCTAATCTGTCGTACTTTTCTGGTTCCAGGCCTTTCGTCTGGGCGCCATCAATAACCTTTAACGCCGTATCAAAATTGCGCTCTTTAGCTTCCTTCAGTCTGTCGGGAGTACGGAAATCAAGATCGCCCAAGGCTAATAGATAACTGACGTGTTTTTCCGCATGACTGATCTGCTGGTAAATATCCAGCGCCAATGCCTGACGCATATTCCCCAGGTCCTGAGCGCCACCCGGCTCCAAAACCTCAACGTCTCGTTTCAGTCTGCCTATGTGATTGTTGGTATTTTCTATTTGCTCTGACCAGCCTTCCTTATCCAACTGATTAAAGGGGGATTGCCACTTTAGCCTCGCGCTCTGGGAGCTGTTGTAACAGAAAGCCTGCAACAGACTACGACTTTTAGCGCTTAAATTCGGATTATTTTCCCATGCCTCAAGATGGGTCGAGAACGGCCTTTCAACCCCCAGCAATTTCACTGTTTCAGCGGCAACTTCAGCAAAACCCGATTGGTGCATCGCAAATACACCTTCAATAACCCACCCGGCTTCGTCTGTGGCTATTTTGTGATCGCCATATTGAAAAAAAGCCTGTTCAATATGCTGTTCCAAACGGGATCGTTCATAATCAGGCAGCTGCTGACTGGGAAAGCCGTTGTGTTTCTCGAATAATTTTGAAGCTAACGATTGGGGATTGCTGATGTCTCCCCACTTGCCAACATGCTTGTGATTCTGCTTATCGATGCTGCTCTTCAGCCTGGCAGCCGTTTTCTGGAGTTTTTTAACTTTTCTTGCTTTCAGAGGGCGCCCGACCCTCTTGGGCAAAACCTTCCCTGCAATTATCTCACCATAATTTTGAACCAAACTATTACGCACAGATTCGTAAGAAGAAAATTCTGACTTTGCATAATGGTTAATATGTCGATTGAACTGGCCGTGTCGATCAAGGGGGCCACTTATCTTACTGTCACTAGGTACGGTGATGACCTTGCCAAGATGGCCAAGCCCGCCAAATACTTTGCTTGCGTTCGGTACGGCATCGCCCTCGATGTGATAGTGAGTCACGTGACGTGACGCATTGTCTTTTTGCCATTCCGAGAAATTATCGTGTATGTTGCTGCCCAGTTCTGTACTGGAAAAACAGATGGCCTGTATGGGCTTAGTATTTGCGCCTGCGTTGAGGCTGTCTTTATTGAGGCTAATAGCAGCAAAAGCCGCCTCTCCTCCCCCTTTTGAATGACCGGACACACTCAGTTCGGCGCCTTCATACTTTTCATCCTTACTGATCAAATCCTGAACTTTTTTGGTAAACGCTTCAGCTTGTTTGTAGCTATCCGGTATTTTCCCCAACAACGCATTTTTGCCATTAGCAATCCACTGTTTCAGGGAGAACGTCCTGTTCAGCAGTAATCGTTTAACCAGCCCACCCGTTTTCTTACCTGACGTTGTGCCACCAAATACAATCCTGACCTCTGGTCGAGCTGACGACCCTTTAGGAACCCCTTTATAGAATACGTAAGCCGTTAATCCTGTTTTCTTGTCATAGACAAAGCCTTTAGAGCCTTTCACCGAAAGCTGTGCGGCTTTGCCTGCATCAGTAGCCAAAGGTTTGGCAAGTTCCCATGTTCCCCTGGATATTGAATCATCGGTTACTTTGTTTACCCCATCCAGCGACCGATGGTAAGGATAAGCAGCCAGCCGGGCATCCATCGCCAACTTTTGTTTACCCTTGGCATCTGTGGGAGGCTCCAGTGTGACCATGTAACTCTCTGGGGTAAAGGTCAGCGGTATGGGGGTATCAGACGTTGAGGCAGTTAAGGGCTGAAAATTTCCTTTCTGTTTGCCGGCAACGCCTTTAATGCTGGCAACCAACTTTCTGACCAGAAGGTTGCCTTTTTCGGCTTTAACCTCTGTCTGGTTCTGAACCAGAGGGGAACTGTTTAAACCAACCGACGGACGACCTGAAGAACCGTTCACCCCATTCATATACGCACCCCTCCCACCAATGGTAAGTCGGAGCCCCCCGTCTCCTGTTCTTCCTCTGCCATTTCCACGGCCAGCGTATTACCCAGATTAATAAAGTTATACAGTAAATTTTCAAACTCAGGAATCTGCAAAGCTTGTATGGGATATGCCGTCATCAGTTGTATTGCCGTTCCATCAGGATCAATGCTGAACCAGGCACCTCTGAGCAATTCCGGTTGTCCATTGAGCGCCAGCAGTTGCAAAGCTCGGCCTTGACGAACATCTGGCTCTAAAGATAATGGGGCGATCACCCGGTGAATCAAAAGAAGATCACTCTCTTCCGGCAGCTCTAGTGTTGCCACAATATTTGCCTCACCATCCAATAATTGGCAGACATTTTTGTCCGCTGTCAGTTCTCCCTCGATCTGGGCCTGAAGATGGAGTAACAGTTGTTTAAAATACTCCCGCGAATCGACCATGATGTTCTCCCGATACCTGTGGAGTTGACATCGGCTGATAATAGAGGACAT
Source organism: uncultured Oceanospirillales bacterium (assembly GCA_947040555.1). Lineage (GTDB taxonomy): Bacteria > Pseudomonadota > Gammaproteobacteria > Pseudomonadales > Endozoicomonadaceae > Sansalvadorimonas. Next base: position 60,538 of record CAMRBW010000003.1, read on the forward strand.
TGATGATTTGCTTTCGGGGGAGCCATCATGCAGAAGCTTGCCTCAAGTTTACAAATCACCATTCATTCTCATGCTTAGGGGGGTATAATCGGTCGGTTAATTTCCCTCTCCCTCTAATCCCGCCCGCGAGGAGCCATGTCTGATTTTATTCAGGAAGTGAACAAGCGTCGTACTTTCGCTATCATTTCCCACCCGGATGCCGGTAAAACCACCATCACCGAAAAACTGCTGCTGTTCGGAAATGCCATCAAGATGGCTGGTACCGTTAAGGGCAAGAAGTCCGGACGCATGGTCACTTCCGACTGGATGACCATGGAACAGGATCGTGGTATCTCCATCACCACCTCGGTGATGCAGTTCCCTTATAACGGCAGGGTCGTTAACCTGCTGGACACCCCCGGACACGAGGATTTCTCTGAAGATACCTACCGCACCCTGACCGCCGTAGACAGCTGTCTGATGGTGATCGACGGCGCCAAGGGTGTCGAAGACCGAACCATTAAGCTGATGAACGTCTGCCGTATGCGCGAGACACCGATCTTCACCTTCGTCAACAAGATGGATCGTGAGGTCCGTGATCAGATCGAAGTGATGGACGAGATCGAATCCATTCTCAAGATCGATTGCGCCCCGATCACCTGGCCGATCGGCATGGGTAAGGCGTTCAAAGGGGTTTACAACCTTTACACCGATACCATCCATGTGTTCCAGCCCGGCAAGGGCCACACCATTCCCGATGACGTGCGCGTTCAGGGTCTGGATTCCGCCGAAGCCAAAGAGCTACTGGGCGACTTCCACGAAGAGTTGGTCGACGAGATCGAACTGGTACGCGGAGCCAGCCACGAGTTCGATGCGGAAGAGTTTATGGCCGGGCAGCAGACCCCGGTCTTCTTCGGTACCGCTCTGGCCAACTTCGGTGTCCGTGAGATGCTCCACTACTTCACCGAGTGGGCACCTGCGCCTCTGCCTCGCCCAACTGAAAACCGCAGCGTCGAAGCGGTCGAAGAGAAGTTCTCCGGCTTTATCTTCAAGATTCAGGCGAACATGGATCCGAAGCATCGGGACCGTATCGCCTTTATGCGGGTCTGCTCCGGCAAGTACACCCGTAATATGAAGATGAAGCATGTGCGTACCGGCAAGGATATCAAGATCGCTGACGCAGTGACCTTTATGGCGGGCGACCGTGAACAGGTCGAAGAAGCGGCCTCAGGTGATATCATTGGTCTGCACAACCACGGCACCATTCAGATCGGTGATACCTTCACTCAGGGTGAAGAGCTGAAATTCACCGGTATCCCTCACTTTGCACCGGAGCTGTTCAAGCGCGTGCGTCTGAAGGACCCGCTGAAGATGAAGCAGCTTCAGAAAGGTCTGAAACAGCTCTCCGAAGAGGGGGCCACCCAGCTGTTTATGCCTGAGCGCAACAACGATCTGATTCTCGGTGCAGTCGGTGTACTGCAGTTTGATGTGGTTCTGCAACGTCTGAAGGATGAGTACAAGGTGGATGCGATCTATGAAGGCGTGAACGTGAATACGGCGCGCTGGGTAGAGTGCAGCGACCCCAAGATGCTGGACGACTTCAAGCGTAAGAACGTGGAGAATCTGGCTATCGACGGTGGTGGTCACCTGACCTATCTGGCACCGACCCGCGTAAACCTTTCTCTGGCGGAGGAGCGCTGGCCAGACGTGCGCTTCCGTAATACCCGAGAACACTGAGTCTATTTGCTCTGAGGGCTGGGTCACCAGCCCTCAACCGGAACTTTTTGAAACCCATCGACTTGAAGAATATAGAGATCAAGGAAACGTCTTTGGGGTATAAATTAGAACTGACGCATTGATTAACGCATTGATGGTACCCACGAATAAAAGTGCCCTCGATAAAAGTGCCCTCGATAAAGTGTCAACAACCCCTTCGAAAAGGTCACGTTGGTCAACTGCTGCATAAGCCCTGAGCCAACCACTCTTTAAGCCTGCCTGCACTTTCTGAGCAGTTACAATCTGTGTATTGACTGAAAATTGATGATTTTGGGGCCGTCGTGTCGTTGTAGCAGCACCGGTTATTAGAGCTTCCTTATCAAAGCGCTATTCGCAATAGTATATAGTTATATTTATTGCTTTGCTTTGTGCTTGGAGAATAGTGTAATGCTGGATAGTATCGTGGATAGTCTGGTGCTGGATATTGAAGTTGTAAAATTAATAGGGTTTATACTCTTTGATGCCTATTTAATATATATGATTATTAATGGAGTTGAAGACGGTGTTGTACACCTCCGTCACGGGAACGTTTATAGAGAAAAAAACCCTTTTTCATTTTGGTCGTCCATAGCTATCTCAGGCTTCCTTCTTTTTGTTTGTATGATAGGCACTATTTCTATCATAGTGAGAGATTATGTTTAGTGCCTGCCCGAAAACTAAAAGGCCTTGAAAACAGCTGCATCTAGCCCAATTTAGACCTTGAAGATTTTCACAAACAGGCTGTTTTAAGCATTAATACTTCGGACAGTTTTTGACCAGTGGTTCCGGAAACTATAGCGGTATAAATTATTTCCAGGTGGCTCTACGACAACCGAGACTTGCTATTAAATACGAGCTTTTACTCACAGGCTTTACGCTACGTGGATTGCGTTCTTAAAAAACTTTCCACAGTATTGATTTTCTGGATATGCCAAAACAAACCTGACAACAGCAACGACTCCAATAAAGAATGGATCTGGTTCAAAGATTATCCGGTTTACCATACACAACAAAACTTCAGCCGTTGTTCTTCAAGAAAAAGAACTATCAAAACCCATGGATGAATTTATTCAGCGACTTTGATTGTCTATTCTGCATTGGCACGCTTTAAAGACGGTGAGGGCTAGTAACCCAGCCCTCTTTTTTTCCTGTTACCCCGAGAGATTGCCCTGCTCAGAAACCTGTTTCTTCACCATAGCATTGGTCGTTACAATCCTGCCATTACTGAAATGCAGGGTAAGCGGTACGCTCTCACCCACCATCAAGTGCTTTTTCAGATCCATAATCATGATGTGCATACCACCTGGGACGAATTTGATCTTTTTTCCTGCGGGGATGGTGACAGATTTCTGATGCACCATGCTCATCTTGTCATCTTTTTTGACCGTATCATGAATCATGATATGACCCGATACCGGTGCCTCGACTTTCTCCAGCCTGATATCGCTCTTGCCCAGATTTTTGATGGTGAGATAGGCCGCGGTATTGGAGGTGCCAGGAGGCATTGCCCGAATGCGTGCCTCTGTTATTCGAACATTGTCGATCGAGACTGCTGCCTGCACTGTCGGTAACTGCTCATTTTTTACTGGCAAATCTGCGTTTTCAGAATCATCTCTCGCGGAAACACTGGGCTCCTGAAGAGTCTGTTCCTCATCTGCCAGAGAAATATGAGCAGTTACCACTGTCGCAACAAAAAACGCAACAAAAAATGCGAACAGCAGACCGATCCATAATGAGATTTTTGTTTTTACGATCATTGACACACTCCCCAGCCATTGACTCAGTGACAACCGATAATTTACGGGGGTCAGTGTAGGGTGAATTTCCCCCTCTGCCCAACAAACTATATCTTTAACTTCTACATTGACAGAGAGAAGATTAACAAAGTGAGACTATAAAAAGGTCTGCCCATGCTATTCGACAGCCACTGTCATCTGGATTTCCCCGTATTTGACCATGACAGAGATCAGCTATTAGAAAAGTGCTACCAGGCGGGGATCCACCATATCTGCCTGCCCGCCACGGAGCGCAAACACTGGAATCGGCTACAAACCATGCTCGGGGAACACCCCAGCGGTGTTCATCTATGGGGAGCGCTTGGGCTCCACCCGTATTTTCTCAAAAGCCATCAGGACGACCATCTCGCTGAGCTGGACACGATGATTGCCAGCCATCCTGAACATATTGTTGCCATCGGCGAGACCGGGCTGGATTTTGTTATTGACGATCCTGACCAGCCCAGACAGAAAGAGCTGCTGGCTGCCCAGATCCTGATCGCCGCCCACCACGGCCTGCCACTGATTTTGCATGTGCGTAAGGCCCACGACCAGGTCGCCAGCCTGCTGCGCAAACTGAAGTTCAGGGAGGGGGGCATTGTTCACGCCTGGTCTGGCAGCGATCAACAGGCGGAAGCGTTCTTTCAGCTGGGATTCAAACTGGGTATCGGTGGCAATCTGACCTACGATCGGGCAAAACGCCTGCATCGACAGGTGGTCAACTTTCCCCTTGAACATTTTGTGCTGGAAACCGATGCGCCGGATATGCCACCAGCAGGACTAACAAATAGGCGTAACACTCCGTTAACGCTCATTGCTGTTCTTGAGAAAATGTCAGCTCTGCGTGAACAGAACAGCCTTGTTATTGCACGACAGCTGTCAGATAACACTAAAGATATTTTCCGCCTTTCACGTTGAAACCCTTTTATTCGTAGGGAAACGCCACGGGATAACGCCGTTGTCATAGTCTGTTATCAAAACCAACACTAGCAACGAGGTTGCCTGTTTATTTAACACTTAAGAAACTTTATTCCCATAAACCATTCCAACCTTAGCATTAACCCAATCCCCAATAAGTAACAGAGCAGGTGAAACATGCCGGATTTGAAGGCGTACTACTTTTTTCGCCACACACTGGATTATAGAGTGGCAAAGCTGCGCAACCGGATTGCCTGGATTGACTATCACAACGGTCAGTACGAACTCTTTGTACAGGATATTCCTGCGGGTGAGCGTATGCAGGTTTTGACCAGTGAAGGAGATGAAGGTCAGCCTTTACGTATAATCGAGATGTCACTATCAGGCCGGTTTTTACTGCTGACAAGAGGCAACTTTTCCGACGATGCCCCCTGCCCAAATCCACGGCAATATGTGCAGCCTCCCTCTGGTCAGATGCAGGTGGTCGACCTTGAACAACAGAAGATTGCTATCTCCCTTGGTGAAATCACCACAGCGACATTATCACCAAAAGATCACGCCGTAGTCTGGACAAACAAGGGCACGGTCTATAGCCAGGGATTTGAAGAGGAGAAACCACGCATACTATTCTCTGTGCGCGGACAGGTTACCTCCCTGAACTGGGCACCGGATGGTCGGCATATCGCGTTTATCTGTCAAAGGAAGGAGCGCACTCTGCTAGGACTGTTTAGCGTGGGCAGTGCCCGTATTCAATGGGTATCCCCTGGCTTCGACCGGGATGCCACCCCCTGCTGGTCGCCGGACTCACGCCACCTCGCCTTTCTCCGTTTTCAAGGGCCGGCCATGGATGTTGCCCGACGTCTGTTCTCCCACCATGCAGACAACTTCGCCATCATGCTGGCTGACTTTGATAATGGAACTGTCTTGAACATCTGGGAGACCGGTCATGAAGAGCATGCGGGGCTCTCACTGCAGTATGGCGACCGCCCCCTGTGCTGGCTTAACGATAACAGCTTACTTTTTTCCCACGACAACTCTGGTTGGGATCATATCTATCTGTTCGAGCTATCGAGCCTCCAGGGCTATGCCATCACCGAAGGAAGTTGGCTGGTTCAGGATTATTCTGCCAGCTCTGATGGTCGGTTTCTGGCTTATAGTCACAACCGCTCAGGCCGACACCACTACACTCTGGATGTTCTGGATATGCAGAAAAAGACCCTCCTTGACCTGCCTCTGGACACAGGCAGACAGTACTGGAGACCAACCCTTAACCACAATAACAACTACCTGATCTTTATGAGTGGCAATATCTCGACCCCATGCAACCTTAGCTATGTCGATCTCACCAGCAAAATCATCAACAGCCTGACACCGTCCGATAACTATTCGACATCAATGGCTCATCTGTTCACCCCTCCCGTGCGGGAAATTATCAAATCCAGTGATGCCCGTCTTTTTCATGCCCAAATATTCAAACCTTCAGGGAGAGGCCCGCATCCAGCCATCATCAATGTCCATGGCGGCCCCTGGCTGCAAAGTCTGCCGGGGTTTCATCCCATGCTGGGGATGAGTTTTCAGTACGCCTTCTGTCAGTTACTGACCCAGTGTGGTTATCTGGTTATGGATATCAACTACCGGGGCGGTAGCGGTTATGGCAAACAGTTCCGCCAGGCCGAAGAGCGCGGCTGGGATGGTGCCCGTGACTACCTCGATGTTCAGTCTGCCGGCCATTGGCTAGCCCGTCAGGCAGAAGTAGACCGATCACATATCGGTATTATTGGTGCGTCCTGGGGAGGTTACCTGAGCGCCATGGCGCTGGCTCAGGACAGCAGTCTGTTTCGAGCCGGTGTCGTTATCAATGGTTATCACAGCTTTCCCCGGGAGCTGCGTCGCCCCCACTGGGGTTCCAGCCTCTTTAACTGCCGTGCCGGCGAAATTGCCACCGAGGGGATTGCCCGGGCCAAGATAGCGGAAGAGTCTTCCCCGTGGGGTTGGCTCGACCACTGGATGAGCCCGGTACTCTTGATTCATGGAGATGATGATCGAAAAGTCAGCTTTGAAGAGAGCCAGCATCTGGCTCACGCTCTGCGGTCCCACTCGGTGGACGTAGAAAGCCTGGCCTTGCCCGGTGAAGGGCATGACTTTCTGTTACATGACACCTGGCTGCAAATAGGCCGAAAAGTCTTGGATTTTCTGAAAAAACATCTGCAAAAGTGATGGGTTCTGACTCGGGATTTGTTGTTTTGATTGTCACAAACTATCAGTCACAAACTATCAGTCACAAACTATCAGT